>DRHE01000137.1 GCA_011049745.1 Spirochaetales bacterium
CGAAATTTCCGGCAATCAACCTGGCAGGAAAACCCAATTCACTCTCCAGGGCAGGGGAAAAGGGTATGGAGCCTAAAAGGGGAACCGCGCTCTCTTTGCACATTTTCTTTACATGATTCCCCGAAACCGAACTCATCGATGATATTGATGACATCGATGACATTATTGAGCTCTCATTCCAGTTATTGCTCATGTTTTCAACAACCCCCAGAATCGGCATGTTCAACTCCAGGAATAGGGAGAGCAATCTCTTAACAACGCCGGCGGAGACACATGACGGCGAGGAGATGATTATACTTTCACTCCTCCTCATAAAGCGCACCAGGTCCAGAGCCTCATCACCAATTCCCGGAGGCATATCAACGATCAGGAAATCGAGCTCACCCCAGATGGTGACTGTTAGCAGCTCTATAATGGCATTGGAGACATCACTTCCCCGTAGAGGCACCGGCTCATCTCCGGTAAAACTGGCAATGGACATGAAGTTCAGATCAAATGGAGCCTTCAGGGGCAGGATACCGTGAGCCTCCTCGGGAAAGGAAAGGTCTGTATCAAGGATTATGTGCGCTGAGGCGCCCTGCAGGTCCAGGTCCAGCAGGCCGGTGCGGAATCCCTTTTTTGCCAGGATAAGCGCGGAAACCGCTGAGCATAGACTTTTACCCACTCCGCCCTTGCCGCTGGCAAAGACCAGGATTTTTTTTATTCCGGAGAGCCGCTTTTCAATTACAGCAGTTCTGGGGTCAATCACACTTCCTCCAGGATTATAGAGCCAATCGAAACACCGCGTCCCTTAATTACCCTGAAATCGGGACTGCCGCAGCCGGGACAACGGATAAATACATGGGCCGCTTCAGGCAGGAAGTGAATTGCTTCTCTCTCATCTTCACTCAAATCTTCCTGATCCTTTAAAGTCCACTCCCGCTTACAGACGTTGCAGCCAAAGAGAGCCGGATCGGTCTCGATATGGATTACATCTTCATTAAAAGGATAATCAGCCAGCATGGTGTTGAGACCGCTGCGGAAGATCTCCTCATCTATTTCCTGCAGCTCGCCAAAAAGCAGGTTAACAGATTTAACCTGAAGGCTTTTTCCCTGTTCCTGTTCATTCAGGTGCCTCTTTACACTCTCCAGTACAGCTTCCGCCAGTGCCCATTCATGCATAATGAGCATATTTTTAGATCATTACAACAAAATGGTCAACCGTTTAGAAAGTATTGATAATTTGTTTGAGAAAGCTTGACAGAGAGTGTAATTCGTGTTACATATTATTTATTCGTAACACTATGAGGATAAATATCCGAATAAAGGAAGTTCCAATGCGTGTTAATCGAATGTCTCTTCTACTTTGGCTTATACTCTCTCTTTCCTATTTCTCCTTTGCAGGCGGACAGAAGCAAGAGGTAGAGGGAGACACAACATTACAGGCTCCATCTTCCCGGACGGGCACGATTATCTTTACTGCCAATGGTGAAGATTTTGTGCGAAAAGGCTTCATTGACAGGCAGGGCTGGTCTATTTCCTTTGACCGTCTTTACATCAACCTGCTCGACCCCACCGCCTATATGTCTTCCGGGCAGCGTGCTGTTTTAAAAGGGGCCTACTGGGTCGATCTGGCGGCAGGCGATGATGAGGCTGAGCCGGTTGAGATAGGCCGTCTTTCAGAAATCCCGGCTGGAAACTACCAGGCTCTAAAGTTCAAGATCCGAAAGAAAAGCAGTGGCTCCTTTCAGGGCTGCTCCATGGTCCTGATCGGCCGGGCAGAGAAAAAAGCTCTTTCAGTGCCTTTCATAATCAAACTTGAAGAGGAGATGGATTTTGACGGCAGAGAAGGGTATGTGGGCGAAGAGCTTAAGGGGATGCTGCTTCCGGGGAAAGTGACGAGCGTAGAAATGACCTTTCATTTTGATCACATTTTCGGAGACCGGGAGGCCGCCGCAGATGATCACATCAATACCGGTTCCGTGGGCTTTGATTTTTTCAACCAATTTGCACAGAACGGTAAGGTGGATCTCTGCCAATCTGAAATGAAAAAGGCCGCCCGCTACGACACTCTGGTCAGGGCCATCTGGAGCCTCGGCCACCTCGGCGAAGGCCACTGCGCTGTAGCCAATCAATCCTCAGCAGGGGAGCTCAAAGAATGACCGGTGAGGCCCGGGCCGTGGCCGCCCTTTTCGGGCTGATGCTCTGTGCCTCGACCCCCCTCCTCTACTGCCACGGAACTATATACGAGGTACTCACAGGAGGCGTTGTCGGCATCAGGGCCTCCTTCGACACCGGCGAACCTATGGCCTCGGCCCGGGTACTGATCTTTGCTCCGGGTGAAACCGAAAAATACTACGAAACAAAGACTGACCGGAATGGAATTGTCTGCTTCAGTCCTGACAGGAAAGGCATGTGGGTGATCCAGGTGTTGGCCGAGGGAGGACACGGCCTGCGGGTCAATCTCCCGGTAGACTCCTCCATGAGCGCGCAGCAGAGAGCAGAGAGCGCTTCGGGCAGTTCTTACCTGCAGAAGATTATCATGGCGATCGTCGTGGCCTGGGGGTTTATCGCCACCGGCCTTTTCTTTAGCCGAAAAAGGGGCAAACAGTAATGCATATTTCCGACGGCGTTCTGGACATAAAAATCATTGCCGGGGGATTCACTGCCGCGGCCGGCTTAACTGCCCTGGCGCTGAAAAAGGTTAAGAGTGATGACATTCCCCGGCTGGCGGTAATGGGGGCATTTTTCTTCGTCTCCTCCCTGATACACTTTAAGGTGGGGATTACTTCAATCCATCTAACCTTTATCGGTTTAATGGGAATTATTCTGGGCATCCCCTCCATCCTGGCCATTCTAACCGGGCTCTTCTTTCAAGCAGTGATGTTTCAACATGGAGGTATCTCCACCCTGGGTGTCAATACCGTAATCTTCGGCCTGCCCGCTCTATTGGTATATGGAGCCTTCCTGCCCCTGGCTAAAAGGTGGAAGGGCCGCCCATTTTGTTTAAGCCTGGCCGGTGGTATCCTCGCCGGGCTGACCATCCTGACAGCCGCCGGGCTTATCCTGGTGATCATCAGGTTTTCAGGAGATGAGTTTACCGGTATCGCCTTTGTCTTTTCTGCCGCCCATGGAATACTCGCTTTGGTGGAAGGGGTCATCACCTTCTTCATACTCCGGCGATTGCTTAAAATAAAACCTGAGATGCTCTATGCTTATAAAGCCGGCACTCTGGAATCTTCCGGCTGAGCCATTACTGTTATGGAACTTGACCAATACGCCCGGCTGCGATCTCCGATCCATACCTGGGATGCCCGCTGGAAACTTATAGCTATAGTGCCGCTGATTTTCGTCTGTGCGGCAGTGAAGCATGCCCCTGGCCTGCTGTGTGCAGCCTTAGTCTCTTCAACTATGGTGATTATTTCCGGACTCCCCATTCGACATGTACTGAAGATCCTTAAAGGGCCCTTTTATTTTATAATCATCATGACACCTGTGCTGATGCTCACATCAGGGGGAGAACGGCTTATTTCCTGGAAAGTGGTCAGCGTGTACAGGAGCGGCCTTTATATAGCGGCACGACTGGCAATAAAAGCCCTGAGCATCATGCTTCTCTTTATCTGCCTCTTTGGCACTGCCCGGTTCCAGGAATCGATGAAGGCTATGGAATTCTTCAAGCTGCCGCCGATTCTCCTTTCCCTTTTATTCTTCACTTACCGTTACATCTTTTTGTATTTGGAAGAGTTCGGCAAGCTGCTCACTGCGGCCAGGTTGAGGGGGTACACTCTCTTAAGGGGGCTTAAAGGTTTGAAGTCTACAGTTAGTATCCTGGTAACCCTGCTCATCAGGAGCTACGAGCAGAGCGAGCGGGTTTACGCAGCCATGAGGCTCCGAGGATACACAGGTGCTTTCCCCACGTTGTGTCATTTTAAAACTCAAGCGTCGGATGTACTAAAAACCTCTCTGCTTCTCAGCCTTTCAGTCCTCATAGTATACATGGATGTACTGTGAAAGAGAATTTTATCCTTACGCTTGAGAATTTAAGCTTCTCCTACCCGGATAAAAGCGATGTCCTGAAAGAGGTGTGTTTCCGGATTTCCAGTAGCGAGCATGTCGGCCTGGTCGGCCCCAACGGCTCCGGAAAGACAACCCTTTTTCTCCTGCTCTGCGGTATCCTTACCCCTCAATCCGGCAGGATTACAGCCATGGGAAAAAGAGTGGCCGCCGGACGCTTCAACCCCAACATTGCTTACCTGTTTCAGTCGCCGGAAGATCAGCTGTTTTCAACAACGCTCTTTGATGATGTCACCTTCGGTCCGCTGAATATGGCACTGCCCCAGGAGGAGGTAGAACTTCGGGCAGCCCGATCTTTGGAGCAGGTGGGCTGCAGTTCTCTGTCAGAGCGTGCTCCCCATCATCTTTCCGGTGGGGAGAAGCGCCTGGCCGCTTTTGCCACAGTGCTTTCCATGATGCCTGATATCATCCTGCTCGATGAGCCCACCTCCAATCTGGACAGCCTGAACCGGAGGAATGTCATCAACATTATTCGGCAGATGAAGCAGACCCTGATGATCTGCTCACACGATCTTGAGTTCCTGCTGGAAACATGCCAGCGGGTGATCCTGATCGACCGGGGACGGATTATCAGGGAGGGACCGATAGTAGAACTCCTTTCCGATGAAAGGCTGATGAAGTCCCACAACCTGGAAAAGCCCCATTCCCTGACACCCCATAACCGCCTCTCTCACGATCATCGCTAAAGAGCCTATAACCCGGTGCCGGTTGTAGTGGCCACAAACTGACCATGCTTTACCCCACGGGTACTGATCAGGCCGTCCGCTATCCGTTTCACCTCCCCGGCTTTTCCCTTGAGCATCACTGCTTCCAGGCAGTTGTGCTCATCCAGGTGGGCGTGCAGGGAAGCAATGATCAGGCCGTAATTTCGGTGCTGTACATCGGTCAATTTCTGGGCCAGTTCAAGCTCATGATGGTTATAGACTAAGGTAGTCACCCCGGCAATTTCAGTCTCTTCATTGATCCATTCCCGCCGCACCAGGGCATCCCGGATAAGGTCTCGAATTGCTTCTGAACGGCTGGAATACCCCTCCTCTGCAAGAAGCAGGTCGAACTTGTTGAGTAAATCTTCCTTTAGAGACACACCGAATCGCTTTAACATGCTTTACTCCTCTCCTGAAATCATAGCATAGAATTATTCCCATTGAAATTGTCCTTTGCCACTTAATAATCTTGTTTTTTTACCGGACTTCTGTAATAATTGAATAAGAACTTAGATAGGTCCAGGATCGCATTAATTGTAAGCTTTTTTTAAAACAACTTATGGATGATAGCTGTAAAAAAATCTTTGAACATACCTGGCACGCTGTTTTAACTTTAAACAGTAGAGGTGCGATTACCTACACTAATACCGCATTTACTGAGATCTTCGGCTATACTTATGAAGAAGTGCTCAATAAAGAGCTTATTACGCTCTTCGTCGATGATTCCAAAAAAATTATTCAGAAAAAACTGGAGAATTACAACAGGCAAAGCATTAATCAGGGAGCGACCTCTCCAGCCAGAGAAATCCTCTCTATTACCGCCCTTCACCAAAGCGGCAGCTTGCTTAATATAGAGCTCTCCTTCATGCCTAAACAGCAAAATGGACAGAATAACATTATCGCCTTTGCCCGTGATCTTACCTCATATAAAAAGATTTTCAGAGAGCTTAAGGCCAGCAGAGACAGCTATTGGGCATTATCAGAGACCACCTCTGACGCAATCCTGCAGATAAATGATGATTTCACCATCCAATTCGCCAATACAGCCATAAAATCAATTTTTGGCTACAGCAGCAATGAATTAAAAGGAAAAAG
>DRHE01000138.1 GCA_011049745.1 Spirochaetales bacterium
TACATGAAATAGTTGAGGCCCTGGAGGGGAAATACTCCAACATCTCTCAACAGCTAAGAATACTCTCCCTGGCCGGGTATGTAGACAAAAAACGTGAAAAGAACCAGGTTTATTACCACCTTAAAGATAATAAGATTAAAGATATTTTAGAATTTCTAAACCACCATTTGTAGTAAATGGCAACATCTAGATTAAATTGGCCAAGGAGTTGTTATGAATAAGGTTTTAAGGTTTATAGCCACGGCAGCAGCGGCTCTGGTAATCTATATACTCATGGCATTCCCTTTAGACTCAGGCGAAGCGGTTTTGGCCCTGTTAATCTCCTTATTAAGCTCAAGTTTAATGGTACGCTTTCTTCCCTTCGATTCAAGATTACTCAATCCGGTTAGAGTCATAAAGGCTTTAATCTATCTGCCCTTTTTCTTCCGGAAGATGATCCAGGCCAACATCAGCATTGCCGCTATAGTATTACAGCCGAAATTAGCGATAAAACCAGCAATCATAAAAGAAGAAACCTCCCTTTCCTCGGCTGAAGGAAGGCTAATTCTGACCAGCTCTATTACCCTGACTCCGGGAACATTGAGTGTGGATATTGATGACCACACCCTATTCGTACATTGTGTTTCAAAAACAGGGGAAAAGGTACTGGAGCCCTTTGAAAAACGTATAAGGGGGATCAGCGAATGATTGAAATAATTGTCTTTCTGATATTGGGAGCAGCCGCACTGCTGGCCCTGTATAAGCTGGTAACCTTCAAAGAGGCCTCAAAGAAGGTGCTGGTACTCGATGTTTTAACAACCCTGATAACCGGTGTGCTGGTGGTATTGAGTCTTGTTTTTGATTCCTCCTTTCTCCTGGATATCGCCCTGGTGTATGCCATTCTCTCATTTGCAGCGGTTTTGGTGGTGGCCAGATACCTGGAAGGGGGGCTATAGATGTTTATTATCGGTTACACCCTGCTTTTAATCGGCGCAGTATTTATTTTCCTTGGAATCCTGGGAGTTTTCCGTATGCCGGATCTCTTCAACAAGCTTCAGGCGGGCACCAAAGCCACTACCCTGGGCTTTATCTCGCTGGCAGCCGGTATGATCTTCATTCATCCCGAATGGTGGGGCAAGCTTCTTTTAATCGGCTTTTTCGTTCTCTTGACCAACCCTATAAGCAGTCACAACCTGGCCAGGTCCGCTCACTCCAACAGGGAAGAGATGGTTATCCACGGTGAAGATGCTTTAAGCGAAAAGGAGGAGTCTTAGATATGGAGGCAGCTATTATTGTGCTGGGCCTTATAATGCTGGCAGGGGCAATTTCCGTGCTCTTTCAGAAATCATTGAAGAACGCAATCATTACCTTCGGTATTGTCAGCCTGATATCGGCACTTATGTTTACCCTGATGAAGGCCTACGATGTGGCCATAACCGAAGCCTCTATAGGGGCCTTATTGACTATCGCCCTGTTCTTCTGGGCTTTAAAGAGACTGGAGGAGGATGGTTATAATGAAAAGAAATGAGCCCTTAATTAACCTCTTTGGCCTCATCCTGATTATTCTCCTGGCAGTTCTTGTATACCTGGCTCTGACCGATAGCGGGCAGGGGCTGACCATGTTGAGCGCTGATTTAGAGCAGCGTGTTTCCTACAGTTATCTGTTAAAGAATGTAACCGCGGCCGGACAGACGGAAAATCAGCATGGCCAGGCAGAAGTAATACTGGGCAGAGAAGATTATGAGAATGGCGCTGTAAATATTGTTACCGCCATAGTGACGGATTACCGGATGCTCGATACCTTCGGCGAGATCCTGGTACTCTTCGCCGCCAGCGCCGGTGTGGGCCTCTTAATGGTTGAAAGAAAAAGAGGAAAAGCAAAAGAGGCCAGTGAGATTGTAAAAACCGCGGTGCCTATTATCATTCTCTTCACTTTAATCACCGGCTTTTATATTATCTCACACGGCCACCTTACCCCGGGCGGCGGTTTTCCGGGTGGAGCAGTTATCGCTTCCGCCTTTATTCTGCAATTCCTCGCTTTTCAGAAAAGCTCCCGGAACAAAGTCTTTAAAATATTAGAATCCCTGGCAGGAATCGGCCTGCTGGCTATGGGGCTTATCGGCCTCTACCTTGAAGGGTCGCTCTTTGCCAACTTTCTGCCCAACGGATCTCTTGGGGCCACCATCAGCGCCGCCGGCATTATGATTATTTACGCTCTGATCGGTATTAAAGTTGCCGCGGAATTGAGCTCAATTTCAGCCGATTTCATAGGAGAATAGAATGGAAACCATGCTTTTTATATTAAGCGCCTTCTCCCTGATATTGACAGGTTTATTCGGGGTCTTAACCAGGAAAAATCTGGTTAAAATCCTTCTGTCTCTCAATATTTTAGAAACGGGCATCAATCTGCTGGTAGTGAGTCTGGGTTATTTCAAAGGAGGCAAAGCGCCGATCCTTACCAACTCCGTATCTGCGGCCCAGGGAATAAATTTTGTTGACCCCCTGCCCCAGGCCCTGGTGCTTACCTCTATAGTAATCGGACTTAGTACTACTGCCCTGGCTCTGACCCTCATTCTTAAACACTTTCGCAGCCACCAGGCTGTGGAATTTGTCAAATTAGAGGTGAATGAATGAATAGAGAAGTTGTTATACTGCTCTTTCCCATACTGGCGGCATTTATGATTCCCGCGGGAACAATTATTTCCCAAAAATTCGGCAGGCTGCTCTCTCCTTTGGCCTATGTTGCAGGAATCATCTATTGCCTGCTGCTTATGCCCATGATTATGGTCCGATCGCGGTCAGTTATTATAGGCAACTGGCTGCCGCCTTTCGGCATCAATCTCTTCTTCAGCCCCCTGACTCTGGGACTGGTTCTCTTTATTTTCCTGCTGGCCCTCTTTATTCTGCTCTTTGACCTTAGAAATACTGAAAGTAAAAAGGGACAGTACTATCTGCTATTCAATCTGCTGGTAACGGCTTCAGCCGGACTTATCCTTACCGGTGATCTTTTCAATATCTTCGTTTTCCTGGAAATCGCTGGAATCGCTTCCTTTTCCATGATTGCTGCAGGCAGGAGCAGTGCCGGAGGTCTGAGTGCGGAGTACTCGAAGAGTGCGGAGTACTCGAAGAGTGCGCAGTCCCCGCAGGGGGCACAGTCCCCGCAGGGAGCGCTGAAGTATCTGATACAGGCACAGCTTACCACTCTGCTGATGCTCGGCGGTATCGCCCTGCTCTACAGCGCTACCGGAGTATTAAATATAGCTTTCCTGTCAAGCTTCGAAGCGCTTAAGTCATCCTTTGCCTTTCTAACTTTATTGCTGATCCTGCTGCCCATCTTTCTGGAAAGTAAGCTCTTTCCCTTCAATTCCTGGGTGGGCGGCGCTTACCAGGGGGCCGAGCCCTCTTTAGCTGCTGCTTTAAGCGGAATTGCCGGTACTGCCGCGGCCCTGGTTCTGGCCAGGCTTACCCTGACCATGATGGGAAGCTCGTCCGCCTTTGCCGCCGCCTCAGAGAAGATAAGAGTTCTACTCCTGTTGCTTGGAGCCGCATCGATCTTAATCGGTGAAGGAGCGGCCTTCCGCGAAAAAAATCTTAAAAAGGTACTTGCCTATTCCTCTATCGGCCAGATGGGTATGGTAGTGGTGGGCATCAGTATTGCCAATACTGATGCTGTAAGGGGTGCGCTATTCCTGCTGCTCAGTCACGGGGCGGCCAAGGTCCTGCTCTTTTTAACAGCCGGCTTTTTCATAAACAAGGCGGGAACACCCTTCTGGAAAGATATGAAGGGCCTCGCCAGAAGAATGCCGTTAGCAGGAGCTTTCTTTATAATCGGTGCCATGGCACTGATGGGTATTCCCCTGCTCTCCGGTTTCTGGGCCAAGCTTGAATTGATCAGGGGAGCTGTAACTGCCGGAGGCCTGGCCGGAGTGGCGGTTGCTGCCATTCTGCTGGCTACTATACTCGAGGGCGTCTATTTCATGCGTATCGGTCATTCGCTGTTTGAAGAGGGCGGAATCACAGATGAGGGCGGAGTCCTGAAAGAGGACAAAATCCGGTACAACGCTGCCTACCTGATCCCCTGCCTGGCCCTGGCCCTCTCCCTGATAGCAGCAGGATTATTCCCCGACCTGATAAATACCTGGCTTTCTTCAGCCGCACACGAGCTATTGAACAGTCAGACAGATTATACCGGATTAATACTTAAGGTTGGAGGTGGCTTATGAGCCCAATGATGCTCACCATACTGATAATGCTATCCGGCGGTTTATTATCCCTTGTTCTATTAAGAAAGGTAAAAAAACTGCAATGGATTATTTTTTTTATGAGCGCCGCTTATTTAACTGCAGTAACTGTATTGCTCTACGGTAAATGGGAACTGGCTGAAACTTTCAGAACCGGATTTTTCAACCTCCATTTAGCCAATACTAAACTGGGCTGGCTCTTTCTAGCCGCCTCTACAATTGTGACCCTGCTTATTTCAATTTTTTCCCTCTCCTACAATGATAAAAAACATGCCACCGCCATTGCGCCCCTCTGGACCATGCTGCTGGCAGCTAATGCGGGAATATTCTTGGCCGCTGACTGGATCGCCTTCCTGGTATTCTGGGAGATTATGGGCTGGACATCCTTCTTCATTATCGCGCACGGAAAATCGAGACCCTATAAGGCCGGGATCTATTACTATGCTTTAAGCCTGATCGGCACTTCAGCACTGTTGGCCGCAATATTTCTTATCCATAAGACAACCGGGACCTTTTCAATTGCTGAATCGGTAAAACTGCTCGCCCTGCAGTGGCAGGAGGAGGGCACCCTGCTCTATACATTGGTTATCCTACTCTCCCTGGCCTTCTTTACCAAATCTGCAATCGGTCCCTTTTACATGTGGCCGGCCAAAGCCCATGGTGAAGCCCCGGATGATTTCTCAGCCTTTCTCTCCGGTATCATGATCAAGTATGGTATTTTCGGTATGGTGATCGCGGTTATACCTCTTTTCGGCTCCGATTACAGCGGTGCCCTGGTCAACAATACCCCCCTCCTGCTCTATATACTGGGCTGGATCGGCGCTTTCACCGCAGTCTGGGGCACCTTGCTGGCCATCCGGGAGAATGATATGAAACGTTTGATGGCCTACTCAACGGTGAGCAACATCGGTTTCATTGTGCTGGCCATGTCGGTTAATACCGCCTTCGGTATTGCAGCGGCTGTTTTTCACACCTTTAACCACATGGTTTTCAAAGGCGCAATCTTCCTTTCCATGGCCTCGGTTAAGTACCGCACAGGGGAAAGAGAAATGCATAGACTGGGCGGCATTGCCTATCGGATGCCGGTAGCCTTTTTCACTTTTCTGTTGGGAATAATCGCAGCAGCGGGAATTCCGCCGATGAGCGGTTTCGCCTCCAAATGGATGGTATTCCAGGCTCTATTCAACCGTAAACTGCTCTTTCTGGCCATTCCCGCATTTTTCGCTTCAACTGCGGCTTTCATGTATCTCTACCGGGGACTCCATGCCATCTACCTTGGCCAGCTTTCTCCTCGATTCAAGAACATCAAGGCAGCACCGCCGCTGCAGTCGATCATCATGATAATCATGATGCTCGCCATATTTGGAGTGGGCGCTTTTCCGGGACTGGTGCTCTTGCCCATAAATGAAGCTGTTGGAGCAGGCAGCGCAGTTGAGGGAAACATCTCCAGCATAGTTGGCATAACCTCACAGGTCAATCTTACTGCAGTAGCCGCCGTATTTATGGGCAGCTTCCTGATCATTCTGATACTCTATTTCATCGGGAAAAA
>DRHE01000139.1 GCA_011049745.1 Spirochaetales bacterium
ACCATACCCCGTGAGCGGCGGATAATGACAGCGCCCTCTCCCCAGTCCTGCTGCAGAATAGAATCATCATTTCTGAAGAGTATCCTTCGGTTGTGGTAGAGAAAGAGATCAGCAGTAGCCCCCAGCTTTTTCAGCGCTTCTTGCGGTTTGGTGATTATGGGCTCATTTCTCAGGTTTCCGGAAGTCATTATCAAAGCGTCATAGGGTATCTTTACACCCGGGTGCAGGAAGAGCAGCAGATGAAGCGGGGTATAGGGCAGCATTATACCAAGGCTTGCCATATCAGAGACACTGTTGAAGTAAGAGGGAATGTTTTTTAGCACCGGCAGGATAATTATCGGACTTTGCGCAGAGAACAGCCTCCGGGTATCGGACTCGGTTACCAGGCAGAGCTTGTGCGCGGTTTCAAGGTCACGAACCATAAGGGCGAATGGCTTCCGCCGCCGCTCCTTGTCGCGCCGCAGGCGGCTGACACTTTTGGAAAAGCGCGGATCAACGGCCAGGTGGAAGCCGCCTATACCCTGAAGAGCCAGTATCCTACCCTCTTTAAGAGCCTCAATAGCGGCAAGCAGCGGCTTGCCCGCCATTATGTTGCCTTTATTGTCTTTAAGAGTAAGGATCGGTCCGCACTCGGAACAGGAATTGGTCTGTGAGTGAAACCTGCGGTCAAGAGGATCGGTATACTCCCGCAGGCAGTTTTTACACTGAATAAAGTCACGCATTGAGGTTGTTTCACGGTCAAAGGGAGTCTCTTCCACAATAGAGTAACGCGGTCCGCACTGGGTACAGGTTATAAAGGGATAGAGGTAGCGGGGGTCGGCAGGGTCAAAGAGCTCCTGCCGGCAGTCGCTGCAGATGGCCAGATCAGGGGGTATGGGCGGAAAGCTGTAGCTGGTAGCCAGGCTTTCGGTGATAACAAAGCTTGAGCTTTCCCGGATGTCGATTTCCTCATTCTTAAGGCTGTCGATGCGCGCAGCCGGGGGAAGGAGCTCCCGCAGACGTTCGGAAAATAGAGCTACTCTCTCTTCCGGCCCCTGTACTTCAGCAACCACCTCTGATCTGCGGTTCTGCACGTAACCGGTCAGCCCCAGAGAGAGGGCGCAGCGATAAACGGTTGGGCGGAAGCCCACGCCCTGGATGATGCCCCTGAAGGTGAAACGTCTTCTTATCACATTACTTATGGCAGGCTGCCCCTGCTTAGCAGTTGCGACATTTGCTCAGCGGGTACGGCTTTACCGAAGTAGTAACCCTGAAAGGTATGGCACTTCTTTGAAGAGAGATATTCGAACTGAGCCTGCGTTTCCACTCCCTCGGCTACCAGCTCGATGTCCATGCTGAGAGCCAGGGCAATAATAGTATTGATAATTTTTTCATTGGTTGGGTTGTTAAGATTCATTACAAAGGAGCGGTCGATTTTTATAATGTCCACGGGAAACTGGGAAAGATGGCTTAAAGAGGAATAGCCGGTGCCGAAATCATCTATGGCAATACGTACACCTGCCTTATTCTTTTTTATTTTCTCCATAATCGCCCTGGCTTCCGCCGGATTTTTCATAATACTGCTTTCGGTGATCTCTATTTTGAGCTTTGACGGATTGATTCCGGTTTTATCAATTATTTTTATGAGTTTTTCAATAATCTTTTCCTGATTGAACTGCCGTAAAGAGAAATTTATGGACATATCTATATCGGTAAAGCCATGATCGTGCCACTTTTTCAACTGCCTGCACGCGGTTTCAAAGACCCAGTCGCCAAGGGGAATAATCAAGCCGGTCTCTTCGGCAATCGGAATGAACTCGTCTGGCGGGATGTAGCCTCTTTCTGCATGGGGCCACCTGATCAAGGCCTCGATTCCTTTTATCGTGCCGTTATCAGCTACCAGGGGCTGGTAGTGCAGCTCAAAGATATTGTTTTCCAATGCGTTCCTGATGCCGTTTTCGATGAGCAGCCGTTCAGTGGCCCGCGTATTCATTTCCTGGGTAAAATACATATAGCGGTTGCCGAGCTCCTTGGCTTTATACATGGCCACATCTGCGCTGCTGATTAAAGAGGTGGGATCGTTGCCATTAGCGGGTATCATGGCAATGCCTATACTGACACCCAGGGTGATCCTGGAAATAGTCTTGTATTCCTTTACAAAGTAGGGCCGCTTTACAGTGTCAATGATTTTTTGCGCTACTACTGCAGCATCTGTCGGTTTTTGGAGATTGGTGAGCAGTATTACAAATTCATCGCCGCCAAAGCGGAAAAGATCTTCCTTTGATTTTGCCGGATAATTATCATCATCACTGAATCGGTAGACAATGTCACTTTCCCTCAGGCAGTTGCTCAACCGCCGGGCACATTCCATTAATATCATATCACCTATATTGTGGCCCAGGGTGTCATTTACCTTTTTGAAGCCGTCCAGATCCAGGAATAGAAGAGCGCCCATTGCATCTTCAGAGCGTTTGACCAGGGTGAGAAAATTAACAAGTGAAATATTAAAGAAATCCCTGTTACCGAGGTCGGTGAGCCTGTCATGATAAGCAAGGTACTTCAATTTTCGCTCGGTTTTTTTCCGCTCGGTTATATCACGCACAATACAGGTAAGAATCCTGGCGCCGGCTACACTTCGTGAGTTACCGAACGATATCTCCAGGGGAATGATCTCCCCTTTCCTGGTCTGTCCCAGAATTTCTATGACATTGGTCAGGCTTTTAGCTTCGCGGTGCTTATCATCAATAATGAAATATTTCTTGAAAGTACTCTGATACCTTTTGTATACCGGAGGAGGAAAGAGCAGGCTGAAACTTCCCCCTTTCAATTCATTGCTGCTGTAGCCAAAAACCGATTCTATGGCTGTATTGGCAAATTGGATAGTGAAATCATCATTTATCTGCAGTATTGCATCAGAGGTGGTCTCTGATAATGCCCCATAGCTTTCTCTGCTGGCCTTAAGTTCTCTGAAAAGCCTTTTATATAAGGTAAGATCACGGACAAAGGCGATAATGTTATTCCGTCCATTTTGCTGTTCAGGCAGGAAGGAGAGCTCTAGATTGAGTAAGCTGCCGCTTTGGTGAAGGGCGGTAATAGAGAAGATTTCTCTGGCTGGAGGAGTCGCTTCCTGATTAATGCTTTCCCTGCTGTAATTCTCCAGTTTTTTCTGAATAATTTTTTTGGAATCATCGACGAAGAGCGTAATAAGCTCTCTATTGAGCACTTCTTCATAAGTATAGCCGAAGATCTCAGTAAATGCGGGATTCGTGTAGGTAATCGCACCTCTACTGTTTAAAGTTAAAACAGCATGCCAGGTA
>DRHE01000140.1 GCA_011049745.1 Spirochaetales bacterium
GGATAGCTTTTTGCTATTATTAAGCATATTATCCCACTCAGCCATGTACTCTTTAAAGTCATTTAAGGTGATATTCTTCCTCTCCTCGTCTGCGAGCAGGGAAAATGCCCTTTCGTATTCACCAGACTTAAGATTGGCAAAATAGTCATCGATAATTTCTTCCGAATCCAGGGTCATTGGGAAACATAATATTAAAATGAATATTACAGGAAAGAATAAGAATTTCTTATAACCATACTCTAAAGACATATCATCTCCTTCTATTTGTAGATCTTTATTTGAGATTAATTATAGTTAGTGAAAATATTAAATACAAATATATCTTTTTATCTATTTAAACAAGTAAACTGATTAATCTGATTGCTCTTTTGACGCCAGTTTAACCGCCTCGATTATCTGTTTATAGCCGGTACACCGGCATAAATTACCGGAAAGCGCCTCTTTAATCTCATCCTCACAGGGGTTTGGGTTCTCTGCTAAGAGGGCAAACGCGCTTAAGATAATTCCCGGGGTGCAGAAACCGCATTGCACCGCTCCGGCATCAATAAAGGCCTGCTGCAGGGGATGCAGGGTGCCCTTTGGGTGCAGGGTGCCCTTTGGGTACGGTTCACCATTTTCCCCCTCCAGCCCCTCAATCGTTATAATTTCGCACCCCTGAACCTGGCCGGCCAGTATTAAGCAGGAATTAACCGCTTTGCCATTCAGAATCACGGTGCAGGCTCCGCACTCACCAACTCCGCATCCCTCTTTAACCCCCATCAGGTTGAGATCTTCTCTTAACACATCGAGCAGGCGTCTATTCCCATCCACAATGATGCTATGGTCCCGGTTATTAACCTTTAATTTGAGCTCAATTTTATTCATCGGTCAGACCCCCATAACACGCTTGAGAGCTCTTACAGCCAGGACTTCAACCACCGGCTTCTTATAATCCGTTGACCAACGGAATCCAGACCTCTCTATCATTTCTCCGCTTATCAGCTCTGCCGCCTCCTTCAGATCCTCCTCGGCAGGGATTTTTCCCAGCAGCACAGCTTCCGCCGCTTTAAAACGGCAGGGCAATGGGGTCACTGAACCTGCGGATATCCGGATCTCCTCTATCTTATGCTCATCATTCAGCCGGGCTGCCACAGCCAGACTCATTCGTGATTTTGCCAGCGCATTCCGGCGTGCCAGCCTGACAAAGGCGCTCTTTGAATCCCGGGGCAACTTTTTAAAATAGATCTCAGATAAAAGCTCATTCGGGGCTATATTCACCTGAAATGGTCCTTTGAAAAAACTCTCTATGGCAACTTCTCTTTGATCATTCCCTTTTCTTAAGACAACGATAGCCTGCAGCACAACCAGGGGCGGAGCCGTATCGGCACAGGGCGCGGCCGCAACAATATTCCCCCCTATGGTTCCCCTGTTCCTGATCTGGGGAGAGCCCAAAGCTAAAGCGGCTTCAGCAAGCACCAAAGCTTTCTCCTTAAGCAGCTTACTGGCCGCCAGTTGAGCGTGAGTCACCCCAGCCCCTATCCTGATAAACTCTCCTTCTTCTATTATATAGTTCAATTCAGCCAGAGAGGAGATATCCAGGAGCATCGTGGTACCGGCAGGCAGCTTATGCTTACGCAGATCGATCATCAGGTCAGTACCCCCGGCAATCACCCTGGCCTTATTTCCCATAGAAGCCAGTAGATTGCAGGATTCAGCTATATTTTCCGGCCGTATTAAATCAAAATCCTGCAAAATATTTTTCCTCCTTTACTCTTTGGATAATGACCTTCCCAGCAGGAGCCTTTCCATGTTCAGGGGCAGCTCCCTTAGCCGCTTGCTTGTTGCTTGGTAGATAGCATTAGCAATAGCCGGGGTGATCAGTTCTACACCCAGCTCACCAACACTCTTTGCTCCATAAGGGCCTATCTGATCATCCGTTTTATAGATAATAACTTCTATCTCCGGCATATCCTTTATTGTGGGTATGAGCAGATCATCAAAATTACCGGTCTTTATACGGCCGTCCCTCTCTTCCACCTCTTCTAAAAGGCCGTAACCCAGACCCTGTAAATTGCCGCCATATATCTGTCCTTTAATCAGCTGGGGATTGATGGCCGTACCTACATCATGAGCTGAGGTAATCTTCAGCACATCAACCTTGCCTGTTTCCGTGTCTACCTTTAGCTCAACAACCGAGCAGCCGTACACATAGGTGGGATAAGCCCTGCCGCGCCCGGTTTCTTTGCTCAACTTCTCCGGCCCGGGATTATACCAACCCTGGGCGCTCAGAGAGATCCCCTGGTCCAACAAACAGCTTTTAACGGTTTCTTCAAAAGATACAAACCTGTCTCTATTGCTCCGGCAGTAGATCATATCATCTTCGCTCACCAGGTCATCAGCCTGGCATTGCAATATTCCGGCTGCCCGGGCATGGAGTCTTTTAACCAGCTCTTTGCCGGCTAACAGCATGGCATTACCCCCTGCCAGGGTGCCCCGTGAGGCAACTGTAGGACCGCTGTCCATGGAAATTGAGGTATCAGTATTATTGAAGGTTATCCTATCCAGAGAAATCCCCAGGACTTCAGCCACAATCTGTGCATGCGCGGTACGCATTCCCTGCCCCATTTCAGTCAAGCCGCTTATAATATTAACGCTTCCATCCTGATCAATAGTGACCACGGCGCTTGCCGTATCTATTCCCTCGCCCCCTAAACC
>DRHE01000141.1 GCA_011049745.1 Spirochaetales bacterium
CCTGGCAAAGGTTATGCAGAGGCTGGTTAAGGCCGGTATCTTATCTTCCAGCCGCGGGCCTAAAGGCGGTTTCTCAATGGCCCTGCCACTGGAGCAGGTTTCACTTCTGGATATCTATGAAGCCATTGAAGGCAGGCTCAGTAATAGTCCATGCCCCCTGAACCGGAAAATATGCACATTCAGTGAATGCATGTTCGGCAGCTTGTTCAGCAATTTGAACCAGGAGGTCTCGGACTACCTGGAGAATAAGAAAATATCGGACTTTGCGCCAAAAAAAACAGCAGGAGACCACAATGACAGTTGACAACCACAATAGAGAGCTTATTACAGCGGCGGATAAGATCTATGATATCATCAAGATCCACCCGGAGTTGAAAGAGGTATTAATCAATTTATCTCCCAAATTCAACAAGCTCAATAATACACTGCTCTTTAACATAGCCGCCAGGCGCACTACGGTAAGAGACGCTGCCGGGGTTGCGAAGTTGTATTTAAGGGAAATGCTTTACCGCCTCAACCAGGCAGTGGGTCTGGGAGATGACTTTCTAACCCTTCAGAAGTCTCAGGCCCAGGGCTTAATCCAGGATTTCTTAAAAAAAGATCAACCGCAGGGAGAACAAGCCGCAGTTCCGGATTGGCTGGACAGGGCACGGGATTTTCCCATTGAAGATGTACGTCCGGATAATGAGGATCCCTTTGCCAAAGTGAATAAGCTGGCAGACAGTATTGCCGAAGGTGAAGGATTCTGCCTGGTCCAGAAATTTGAACCGCTGCCTTTAATCAGATACCTGAAGAGCAGGCAGTTTATTCACTACACGGAGAAGGTAGATGAAAATGAATACCGAATATACTTTTTAAGGAGCAATTCATGAACCGGAAAACTAAAACAGCAGATAGGGATTTTACCGCGACAAAGGAAGAACTGAAAAAGCTGTTGAAGAAAATCAAGGGAAAAGAAAGTGACAGCCGGGCAATCAGTGACGCCCGCCGGGAATTCAAAGAGGTACTGGCCAGAGCAACCCCCATGATGATCGCACTGGCAGAACAGGAGCTGGTCCAGGAGGGATTCAGCCAGGATGACCTGGTTACCGCCTGTGATATACATCTTGAGCTTTTTAAAGACAGCATCGAAAAACCTGATCTGGAAGTGCCCGCAGATCATCCCATAGCCCGTTTTCAGGAAGATCACCGCGTTATTCTCCGCATGATGGAGGAATTAAGAGAAACGGTACTTAAGGCCAAAAGCAGGGGAAGCCTCGAAGCTGCCCGGGCTGAGATGGAAAGTATTGAAGAGTTGATCGGAGATCTCCTGGAAGCGGAGAACCACAATGTCCGGCAGGAGAATACCCTCTTTCCGATCCTGGAACGTCATGGCCTGGAACAGCCACCTGCCATTATGTGGCTCGAACATACGGAGATGAAGCAGCAAAAGAAGAAGATACTGTCCTTAATAACTGAAAGGGAGACAAAGGATTTCACTACCCTGATAAATCTTCTTGAGGCCATGTCCATCATGTTAATAGAAAAATTCGCTGCCCATACCCAGAAGGAACAGAATATACTCTACGTAACCGCCTTAGAGGTAATAACTGAAGAGGAGTGGAATGATATTAAGGAAGAATGTGATAACTTAGGTTACTTTGATGCAAGGAGAAATTAATGAACCTGAAAGAACTGGATATCGAAACCATTGAGGCCATATTGGATTCCATAAATGTGGATATTTCCTTTGTAGATGCCGAGGACAGGGTTAAATATTTTAACAGCCCCAGACATGGCAGGATATTTCCGCGTACAAAAATGGATCTGAACCGCAAGGTACAGAACTGCCATCCTCCCCAGAGCCAGGATAAGGTAAAAGCTATTCTGGAGGGCTTTAAAGAGGGCAGCAGGGAAGATGCTCCCTTCTGGTTTGAACTGAAGGGCAGATTCATCAATATCGATTACTTTCCAGTACGCGATAAAGAGGGAAACTACCTGGGCACAGTTGAGGTTTCTCAGGATGCAACAGAGTTGAGAGCGCTACAGGGAGAAAAACGGCTGCTGGACGATTAGAATACCGGTAGATTCCCTACACTTTACTCACCCGGCTTTCAGGTCGGAAGCGGGTAATCAGGTTGATAATGAAGATGGGCATTACAACCGAGAGCAGCAGGAAAATACCCACAACCGAAGCCGGACCGTAGAGATCACTGCCTATCTGCAGCGACCCTGGCAACGATCTAGACCATTTTGAACATCTGGGACATCTTCCGGCCCAGGATGCGGTTGCCCTGGGAGGCTTCGCCATTGTCCTTTCCCAATGGGTAACGGCCAAGCGATCCTACGTTACCATTACCAGCACCACCCAGGCGGCGCGGATATTCTCCAGCAGGGTCTTGAAATGGGTGGGCACGATATTCTGTATCCTGGTCATCTTCTTCTCCCTGCTGCCGCACCTTACCGTCATTGTTACCTCCTTTACCGAGGGCTGGGCCGGCAACCGCTATCCGACCAAATTCTCCTTGCAGAATTACCGCAGGATCCTCGAGGTGGCCATGACGCCGATAAAAAACAGCCTCTTTCTGGCCACCACGGCCACCTTAATCGCCGCGGTAATCGGCACCCTTCTCTCCTACATAAATGTACGCAAGAAATTCAAAGCCCGGTGGATCCTGGACCTTACCATTATGCTGCCCTTTATCCTGCCCGGGATCGTCGTGGGCGTGGCCATCCTGATCGGCTTTTCCTCTGGGTTTCTTATCTTGAGCGGCACCTGGATGATCATGGTAATCGCCTTTTTTATCCGGCGCATGCCCTATATTTTCAGGTCCACCACCGCTTCCTTGAGCCAGATCGATATAGCCGTGGAAGAAGCCTCCACTATTACCGGGGCTTCCTGGATGACCACCTTCCGGAAGATAACCCTGCCCCTGATGGCCCCCGGAATTCTGGCCGGAGCGGTGATTTCTTTTTCCACACTCATGGGGGAGCTGTCCACCACCGTTATTCTGTACTCGGCCCACTGGAAGACGATCACCGTGGCCATCGTCGAGTACCTGTTCTCCGCCACCATCGGCCCGGCCTACGCCCTGGGTACGATCCTCATCGTTTTGGTCCTGTCCGCAATCGCGTTGGCCAACCGCATCCTGGGCCGGAAGATGTCCCAGATGTTCAAAATGGTTTAGATAGTTGCCAGGCTCGCTGCAGATAGGCAGTGATCTCTACGGCCCGGCTTCGGTTGTGGTGCCTATCTTCATTATCAACCTGGTTACCCGCTTCCGAACTGAAAGCCGGGTGAGTAAAGTGTAGGGAATCTACCGGTCTTTTAATCGTCCAGCAGCCGTTTTTCTCCCTGCAGCGCTCTCAACTCTGTTGCATCCTGAGAAACCTCAACTGTGCCCAGGTAGTTTCCCTCTTTATCGCGTACTGGAAAGTAATC
>DRHE01000142.1 GCA_011049745.1 Spirochaetales bacterium
AGGCAGCCATAGAAAAAGGCGGTGAGCTTCCCCGGGAAGTTTCAGATGAGTTGATTCATGCTGCGGTGGGCCGGATTAAGGAGAATATAGAACTCAGGCGTTACCAGATCCTTGATCAGCAGGATAATGATCTTTTGATTGAGTATATACATGGAGGTGGTCAGATTGGTGTAATTGTGAAGCTTTCCTTAAGTAATGGCACTTTGAAAGATAATCCCAGGGTTAAGGAAACTGGCTTTGACCTTGCTTTACATGCGGCGGCATTTGCGCCACTCTATCTTTCACGGGATAAAGCAGATCCAGCCTACCTGAAAGAACAGGAAGAGATCTTTCTCAAACAGGCTCAGAATCTGGGTAAACCGGAGAAGATTCTGGCTGGAATTGTTAAAGGCAAGCTGAACAAGCATATATCTGAGATTTGTTTCGTAGATCAGCCTTTTGTTAAGGATAACAGTCTGAAGGTAGGCCAGCTCTTAAAAAACCTTAGCCGGGAAATCGGCGGGAAAGTAGAAATTACTGATTATCTTTACTTTAAGGTAGGCGAAGAATTGGCCTGATTGTTAAGGGAGATCAAGGGAGGGGGCTCTAAGGCTTGAGCTCTTCCCGGTCCGTGAAGGAGTTAAAAAGAGGAGTTTATCTTATGGAAAAGACCAAAAAAACAACTGAAGAAAAAATGAAAAAAACGGTAAAAGCTCTTCAGGATGAGTTTAAGTCCGTACGCACCGGGCGTGCTTCCAGCGCTCTTTTTGATAAGATACTGGTGGATTACTATGATAAGAAAGTGCCTCTTAACCAGGTGGCTACAATTTCTGTTCCTGAGGCTCGTTTGGTAGTTATTCAGCCATGGGATCGTTCTGTGCTCGCTGAGATCGAGAAGTCTATTCAAAAATCTGAGTTATCTGTAAATCCCAATAATGATGGCAAGGTGATCCGGATTAATATACCGCCGCTGACCGAAGAGCGCCGCAGAGAGATGGTTAAACTGGCCAAGAACATGGGCGAGAAGAGCAGAGTATCAATTCGTAATATCCGCCGTGATGCTAATGAAGAGTTTAAGAAACTGCAGAAAAAGTCTGAAATCAGTAAGGATGAGGCAAAGAGAGCAATTGAGGATACCCAGAAGCTGACGGATAGTTATATTGAACAGATTAATAGGCTGCTCGAAGCTAAAGAGAAGGAAATTCTGGAAATATAATGCAGGAACAAAGAGTTCCTCCGGAACTGCCCTGCCATGTTGGAATTATCATGGATGGCAATGGCCGCTGGGCCAGGGCAAGAGGAAAGCCGCGTAGTGCGGGACACCTGGAAGGGCTTCAGGCGGCTAAGCGTGTTATCAAAGCAGCCTCTGATATAGGGATTAAATTCGTATCTCTTTACACTTTCTCAACGGAAAACTGGAAACGGGCTGAAAAAGAGGTCTCTTACCTCATGTTTCTGATTAAAACTCATTTAAAAAAAGAGCATGATTTCTACAGAGATAACCGGATCAGGGTAGTTCACTCCGGCTATCTTGAAGCGCTTCCTGCAGATGTCATGGAGGAAATTAGAAGTGTGGCCAGAGACACTGCAGATTTTCCCGGCCTTACTGTGAATCTGGCAATTAATTACGGAGGCCGTAACGAGGTGGTGCGCGCGGTAAACAAAATCCTAAAAGAAAGTTCAGGGCAGGCGGAAATATCGGAAGAGGATATTCTGCGACATCTGGACCATCCTGAGATCCCCGATCCTGACCTGATTATCAGAACCGGCGGTGAATTCCGGATCAGCAATTTTCTGCTGTGGGAGATTGCTTATTCCGAGCTGTGGTTCAGCCCCAAGCTCTGGCCGGATTGGGAAAAGCAAGACTTGCTGGAAGCCCTGGATTTTTATAAGAGAAGAGAAAGAAAGTTCGGCGGAGTAAAATGAAGAGTGCAATTAAACATCGTATAGTAACCGTAGCAGTAACCCTGCCCCTTTTTTTTATACTCGTTTTTCTGCTTCCTCATTTTAACCATCTATCTTTGAATATCGTGGCACTATCGGCTTCTATACTGGGGGCATTGGAAGTAGCGGCTTTTTTTCGTAAACGGGAAATACCGGTTTCACGCTTGTTATTCCCCCTGCTCAGCGCAACTTTGCCCATAGTCGCATATCTGGAAATTGCCGGAGTTGTGCAGCCTGCTTTTTCCTCATTCTGGCTGATGGCTCTTTTTATCCTGGTATTAATTAGAGGTGTGCTGGTAAAAAAAGAGAAAGATCTGGCCGATGTACTTCAGCTTATTTCTTCTTCGCTGCTGGTTATTGTCTATCCTGCTCTTTTCATTTCTTATATTGTGCGTCTATCAGGTTTCGAGAATTCTTCTATTATTATTATCTTTTTTCTAAGTCTGCCCATTGCAAACGACATTATAGCTTATCTGGCGGGAATGTTCCTGGGAGGTTCGACCAGGTTGAAGCTGCCGGTAAGTCCCAATAAAAGCATGGTAGGATTCATTGCCGGCTTTTTAAGTTCAATCGGCGTGGCTCTGCTTTTTAGTCATTTTTTCCCTAGACTGCTGCTTGGTAAAACCTCCTATGCCGTGCTGCTGGGGGCAGTAATCGGGTTGCTCACCATTATTGGGGATCTTGCCGAATCAGCACTGAAACGCTCTGCCGGTGTGAAGGATTCCGGGAAGCTTATACCCGGCAGGGGAGGGATGCTTGATTCGGTGGATTCCTGGCTCTTAAGTGCACCGGTATTCTATTACTTTTTTAAAATGATATACGGGTAACTTTCAATGAAAAGGGTTATGGTGCTGGGTAGTACGGGTTCCATTGGCAGAAATACTCTGGATATTATCGGTAGGATGCCCGGAGAATTTCGCGCTGCGGCCCTCTCCTGCAGAAGCAGGATCAGAGAGATCGCCGCACAGACCGCTGAGTTTAAGCCTGAGGCAGTGGCCGTCAACAGCATTGATTATACTGCCGGAGATCTGAGGCAATTGCTCCCTGCTGTACAATTCTATTCCGGCGAAGAGGGTCTCCTGAAGATGATTGAAGAGGTGGGCGCGGATATTGTGGTTAATGGGATATCAGGAGCAAGGGGACTCTTGCCTTCTTTTAAGACTCTGGAGTGTGGAATGGACCTGGCTTTAGCCAATAAAGAGACTGTGGTAATGGCCGGATCACTGATTACCGAACTTGCCCGGAAAAGAAATCAGAAATTGATCCCTGTTGACTCCGAACATGCAGCTCTGTTCAGTCTGCTTGAGTCGGCTGCAGAACGAGGAGTGGCTGAGGTTATCCTTACCGCTTCAGGAGGAGCGTTCAGGGATTTTTCCACGGAGCAGCTCCAAAATGTCCGTGTAGCTGATGCCCTGAACCACCCCAACTGGCAAATGGGTCCCAAGATTACAGTGGATTCCGCCACTATGGCCAATAAGGGTCTGGAGGTTATTGAAGCTCACTATCTCTTTTCTATTGCGGTTGATAAAATCAAGGTGCTTATACACCCTCAGAGTTATGTGCATGCAATGATCAGAACGATAGAGGGTTCTCTTTACGCCCAGATCAGTAAACCGGATATGCGTCTTCCTATTCTGAATGCTCTCAGCTATCCGCGTCTTTTGGGTGCTGACTTTGCCGATCTTGAGTTGGGGAACAGGGAGTTATCTTTCCTGCCGGTGGATTATCAAAAGTACCCGCTGCTCGCTTTAGCCTATGAAGCGGCAAAAACGGGCAGCGCCCACTGCGTGGTATATAATGCTGCCAACGAGGTCGCTGTGGAGGCATTCCTTAAAGAGCGTATATCATTTTTAGAAATAGCAGCAGTAGTGGCGGATACCTTGAACCTGGACTGGTATGGCAGCACGGCAACATTGGAGGATATTCTGGATATTGATCAGCGGGCGCGAGTTGAAACGGAGAGGTTTATTAAATGATTTTCACTATATTTTTCGGAGTCCTGGGATTAGGCATAATGATCTTTGTGCATGAACTGGGCCATTTCATTGCCGCTAAAAAGGTAGGTATTGGAGTCGAAGTATTCTCCCTGGGCTGGGGCAGGAAGATGATCGGTTTCTCCAGAGGGGAAACCAGCTACCAGTTGTCCTGGGTCCCCATCGGCGGTTACTGTAAAATGAAGGGTGATGATATCTTTGATAACGAGGAAGTGATACACAGGAAGGGTTCTTTTTTTGCCGCTTCACCATTAAGAAGAATCATAGTAGCTTTCTCAGGACCGCTGGCAAATATGCTCTTTGCTTTAATCATACTTACTATTATCTGGTGGATAGGATTCAAGATCTATTCAGATGAAAATCGTATTATTCTTGCCGACGATTATAATAATGAGATTTCTGCAGGAATACTTCCGGCCGCTAAGGCCGGGCTTATTACCGGGGACAGGATTATTGGCATAAATGACAACAGGATAGAAAAATTCCAGGATATTCTGGAAATTGTCTCCACCTCTCCTGGTAAGGAACTGATTTTATCTGTTCAAAGAGAGGGAAGTCTACTGAATATCAGGATCGTACCTGAACTGGATCTGCAAACCGGCGCCGGAAAGATTGGGGTCTATGCCTGGCGGGATCTGGTGATTGGTCAACTCGATCCGGGGGGAGCCGCCTTCCTCGCCGGTTTGAAACCGGGAGACAGGATAACAGCGCTTAATGGAAAGGAGGTTGGTCATACACTTGACCTCTACCAGGCGCTGGCTGGAAATCCCCAGGCTATCACAGTAATCTATCAGCGCGGTGCACAGAAGAGAGAAACTGATCTGGTAGTTTCCTACCAGGAGAATGGCAGTGCTGATCTGGGGCTCTCTTTTAAGGTAAAGGTATTTTCCTCTCCGGATATATCATTACCGGCTGCATTATTAAAGGGGGCAGCGGAAACCTATCGAACCTTGGGGCTTACGATAAAAGGAATCACTCTGCTCTTCAGCGGTGTGAATCTGCAGAATGCCGTAGCCGGCCCCCTGCGAATTACCTATTATGTCGGTTCAGTTGCCAGGAGCGGTTTCCGCCTTGGTATAGGCAGCGGCCTGGTTTCATTCTTCCGTTTTCTCTGCCTGCTTAGTGTTGTGTTGTTTATTATGAATCTGTTACCCCTTCCCGCGCTGGATGGCGGGCAGATATTGATTTTCTTAATAGAGATAATTCGCCGAAAGGCGATCAGTCCGACGATTATCTATAGAATCCAGATTGTAGGATTTTCCATACTGATTGTTCTGGTTCTATTTTTTACTTTTAACGATATCCTGTTTTTTATGGGACGGTGAAAATGAAGAGAAAGGTAGTTTGCTATTGTGACAGAGATTTTGAAGTGGATTTGCCCGATCAGGTGGAATTGAATCCGGAAATGGAAGAAGCGATCCTGAAAGGGAGCTTCATGAGCACCAAATGTCCTCACTGTGGAAAATTATTAAAGCCGGAGTTTCCGGTTAGGGTAAAGAATCCGGAAAGAGGCATTGATATTTTTATGGTGCCGGAGCAGGACCGGAATGTATTCTATGATAATTCGCTTCCCTACTCAATAAAGGAAGGCATGAGTGTAGTTATCGGACATAGAGAATTAATCGAGCAGCTTTTAGTGATCAAGTCCGCTTTGGATATGCGTGCTGTAGAGATTGTTAAATTTTATCTTCTGAAAAAAGCCCTTAATGACTACGATTCCGAGGAACGCTTGAGTATTATTTTTACAGGTAAAGAGCAGGATATGCTGGTTTTTCATATTTTCGGTCTCAAAAGGGATCAGCTGGGCATAGTGCATGTGGCTTTAGAAAAATACCAGAGGATAGTACAGGAGCTGTATGCCAGGGTGAAAGAAGAGCCCTTTGGTGTTCTGCTTGCCCCTCCCTATGTCTCAATTAATAAATTTTTCAGCGGTGATTTCTTAAGGGGAGATAGTTGAAAAAAAGTCTTTTTTTAACCCTTGGGCTATGGCTGATGATAAATTTTACTCTCTTCAGCCAGGATGTACTGATAAACAGCAGCCACCAGGGACCGGTCAACAAGCTCTACTATGATGATAACCGGGATCTCCTCTTTTCCAGCGGTGAAGATGGATCGGTGCTTATCTGGGATAGGGAGAAGCGAGAAATTCTTTTCCGTATGCAGATATCACATTTGCCGATTAAGATGTTTGCCGTACATCCCGAAAAAACTCAGCTGGCTGTAGTGGAGAGTGATCAGCTAAAAACTTTTCGCTTAAGTTTTTGGGACTGGGAAAAAGGCACCAGGCTCCTTTTACAGGATTTAGATGAATTGCCCTTATTCATCACCTATTCGCCCAAAGGGAAATATCTGCTCTATGCCAGACCCGAATACAACAGCCTGGTTCTGCTTAACCCTGAAACGGGAAGAGAATTGAATTTGCTTAAAGATGGCTCCGGTATTGTTTCCTTTGCCGTAATTTCCGGGGTAATTTCTGGGAAAGAAAACAATATAATGACTTATCAGCCCTCGGGCCTGATTACCTATTTAGAGATATCAAACGGCAAAATACTGAAAAGGGTGAAAACCCTTCCTGATCTTTCCGCTATTAAGATATTTCCCGATAATCTTTATATTGCCGCTTCCACCGGCGAGTCCCTGGTGGTGGTTGACCTGTTAAACGGCACAGTTAAGAGCAGGGTAGCCATTTCAGAGATCACTGCCATTGGTATATCCGGGCAGGGAAATGAGGTGGCCTCTATTAGCCGTGAAGCGGGAGAAAGCAGGCTGACTAAATTGTATTTCAACCGCAGGGAACTCTACAGCGTCAGTGTACCGGAGATCAAGGCTTTTGCCAATCTGAATGCTCTGACCTTTGCTGCCAGGTACCTCTTTTTTGGCGGCAGGGAAGGTAGCATTTCCTATTTGAATCGCCAGAATCAATATGAAGTTCTTGCTGAAAATCAGTTAATGGAAATATCCTCACTGGCCATGGCACAAAACCACCTGGCGGTTGCCGGTCCTGAAAACATTTTTCTCTTCTCTGCAGAATTTTTGTTTGCCAACCTCCTTTCAGGACGCAGCCTGGCTGACAGATCCTTTTTAAGAGAGAAGAGGATAATCAATCCTTTTTCCGGAGAAAGCGGGGTTGAAATTTCTGATGAAGGCCGGCTTTTTCTGTGGGCCAGAGAAGATGAGCATGGGGGTATTATCTCTCTAGACCCGGATACAGGCTTGCAGAGAACAATCAATTTAGATTTCAGTTCAGCGCTGCTCTACTTTGAGGCAGCCCCGCAAGGTATAATCACGGTAGAAAAGAGCGGTAAGGCACAGATCCTTGATAGTGACAGCTACCGGAAACTTTTTCAATATTGGGCTCCCGGAATGAATAAATTGATATATGTCGGTGACAGAGCTCTGCTGGTAGCCAAGAGCAGTGTTTCCGAGTTAAGCAGTCCTCTGCTTATGATCAACCAGGAGACAGGTGAGACTGTACCTATAGCTGATACCCGTCTATTTGTATTTGAACTGCTGTATGACAGATCAAGGAAACGTTTATTTTCACTGGGTATAGAACGGGATGGAGATAGTTATATTACCCAGTTGAAACAACATTCCGGAGCTGGTTTTAAGAAGATGCAGCTCTTGTATAGTTATCCGGGAGAGGACCTCAGCGCCTGCATGGTGCTTGATCATAGTGCGCTTTATGTCGCTTTAAATGATAAACCGCTAAGTCAGTGGAACGGCTACCGATTTATCGAGCTGGAGCGCTCCCCTCATAAGCCGGTAAAATTATTTACCCAGGACAGGGCTTTATTATCTCTAAACAGTGATTCAACTCTAACCCTCTGGGATACCAGGAGTAGAAGGATTATCCTTAATTTCTATATCTTTAAAGATGGTGAATGGGCTGCTTTTTTTCGTAATGGTCCAATTTATACTTCAAGCGGCGGGAAAAAATATTTAACTGATAGCACTAGTCGTGCGCCGGATTATTCTGGATTTTTTTAATCGCCTCTTTAACCGCTTTTTTTACTTCCCAGGCGTAATCAGTATTGTCGATTGCATGGGCATAGAGCGTACCCATTAACGATACCCGGTAGTAGGGTTTGATGGAGTTCAAAGCGTAAGCAGCCATATCGAGAATACATTCTTCACATTTGCAAACTTTATTGTTAGAGGCGAGCTCCCGTTCCAGCTCTTCTAATACCAGTCTTTCCGCTTCATTAACCAGGTTCTCGAAATTATAATTTTCTTTAAATGCCATTACTCTGATCCTTATACTTGTTTTATTAGTGTATACCGGTGTCTTTGCTTATATCCTCAAATTTAGTATATTCCGGAATGAAAGCCAGTTCAATAGTTCCTACCGGGCCGTTTCTCTGTTTGGCGATGATAACTTCGGTTCTGATATTGTGCGGAAAACCATCACCATCAGCATCCGGCTGTCTCTCCCGGTGGAGAAAAATTACCACATCCGCATCCTGCTCAATAGAGCCTGATTCGCGAATATTTGCTAAAGAGGGACGCTTGCCTTCGCTCTCGCGGCTGACCTGTGACAATGCAACTACCGGGATATTCAATTCCCGGGCCAGGGCCTTTAATGAACGGCTGATCTCGGCAATCTGCTCATGCCGGGGCATGTCCTGGTGCTCTGAGCCTATCAGCGTTAGATAGTCAATAAAGATAATGGCAACCTTATGCTGGGAGCGCATTCTCCTGGCCTGGGCCCGGAGGTCCAGGAGCTTGAGATTGGGGGAATCCTCTATATAGAGCGGAGCTTCATAGATCTTGCCTGCCGCCTCGGTAAGTTTATGAAAGTCAGAGGGTTTGAGAATTCCGGAGCGCAGAGCATGGGATTTAAGCCGCGCTTCACTGCTGAGGAGTCTCTGCATCAGAGCCATGCTGGACATTTCCAGGGTAAAAAAACCCACCGGGATATGGTTCTTAATAGACATGTTGGCCGCCATGGTCAGAGCGAGTGCAGTTTTGCCAACAGATGGGCGGGCGCCGATTACAATAAACTCGGCATTTTGAAATCCCGCTGTGTACGAATCCAGGCTGGAGAAACCTGAGGGAACCCCGATATAGTCACCGCTGTTGTGAAAAAGCTTTTCAATTACCTCAATAGTCCGTGCCACAATTTCTCTGGCAACCTGATAGGAGCCAGTGTGCTGTTTATCGGTGAGCTCAAATATCTGGCGTTCCGCTTCTTCGATTATATAACGCACGTCTGTTGAATCATCGAATGAGCTTGCGTTAATCTCTGAAGCGATTCGCGCCAAATTTCTGCGCATGCTTAATGCCTGAACAATTTGAGCATAATATTTTATATTTGCGCTGGTAGGAACTGCAGAGGTAAGCTGCGAAATATAAGCGGATCCGCCGCAGCTCTTAAGAAGACCCTTAGTTTTCAACTCTTCGTTGAGAGTGATCAGGTCAATTGCTTCACTGCGATCAAAAAGCGATAAGATTGCCTCGTATATGCGTTGATGGGCTGTTTTGTAAAAATCATCGGGCCGCAGGTATTTCAGTACAGTGGAAAGAGACTCCGGATCCAACAGAAGCGCGCCGATAGTGGCTACTTCCGCCTCATCGTTATGAGGAGGAACTTTATCCCTTAAGGAGTCAGTCGCGGCCATTCAATCAGGTTTCTTTTTCTACAACTACGTTTAAAGAGGCTTCTTCATGTTCATAGAGTTTTACAGTGACTTTAAAATTTCCGGTCATGCGGATGTTATGCTCAGGCACCTCTATCCTTTTTCTCTCAATGCTGAAGCCCTTTTTTTCCAATTCCTGGGCTATAAGCGCGTTATTAACTGAACCAAAGAGCTTGCCGCTCTCTCCGGCGGGCATAGCGAAAACCAGTTCTTCAGCTTCCAGTTTTTCCTTGAGGCTCATCGCTTCTTTGCGTTTCTCCTCTTTTCTGGTTTCAATTGCCGATCTCTTCTGTTCCAGGAGCATCAGGTTGTGCTTGCTATGGGGAACAACCAGCTTTTTAGGAAGCAGGTAGTTGCGTGCGTAGCCTCCGGTAACTTCTTTGATCTCGCCTTCTTCACCTAGGCCTTCAATGTCTTTATTGAGAATAACCTTCATTTCAGTCTTCACTCCTTTGTTTTATTCTATATTTTATCCAGATTTCTGAAACACCTAAGGCGGGAATCAGCAGTAAAAAAACGATTCCTACCCGCGGAGTCATAATGAGAATGACTAAAGAAAAAGCAAATAAAAACCTTAATGGTCTGGTCAGCCTGAATTTTTCAAAAAGAAAGCGTATTATGCCGAACCCTGTC
>DRHE01000143.1 GCA_011049745.1 Spirochaetales bacterium
ATGTGCTTCAGTGCCGGCGCATTTTAATAATATTTGACAGCTGCACGATTTCAAGGTAGAATACGGACTGGGGGGGGGGTATAAATGAAAATAGTTGAAAGCGGGATACCGCCGAAAAAAAGCGGTAGCCCGGGTAAAAAGGAACGCGGCGAGAGAGCTGCGCATGTCAAAAAAAGTACTTTGAATAATTCAGTGCTTTCCAACCGGCAGAGAGATGTTTCAGCGATTTCTCCGGTACATTCGCAGATTATTCAGATGCAGCACTCAATCACTAACGCTCAGAACGCTCTGAAGAAATATGAACAATTGGCCGGCTTCCTTAACAGGGGAATGGATTCCGCTAATGTTGAAATGGAGCTTGCCGAAGGGGGTGATTTTGATCCGGTCACCTTAAGGGATCCGTCTGTTTTAAAAAGCAAAATTCAGGAATTGCATGATCAAATTAAAGAGCAGTCAATTGCTATAAGTCAATTTGAGATTACGGAACAGAATCTACATTCACTAACCGATAAGGATCGTGCCGAAGAAATGCTTAAGAAAACTGTAATCGCCTTAAAAGCAAATGGTGATATTAAGCTCAAGATTAAAGCGGAGAATGTTCTAGATCTGCTTTCCTGATCTGCAAGCAGAGTCACACCTGTTTTTTAATTTCGTTCTGCCAGTATGCCAGGCGGTTCAGAGCTTCAAGCGGAGTAGTGCTCTCCAGTTTGATATTAAGTATTTCTTCCTGAATTACCTGTGCGGCTGAGAACAAGAGGGGCTGCTCACTCTGATCCTCTTTCAGATTATCCCTGCCGGCTGATTGCTGCCGGTTTTTAAGGGATTGGGGAGCTTTCTCCCGGGTGCTAAGCTGCGAAAGCATTTTCGTTGCCTCTATTATTACTCTTTCAGGTACACCGGCGAGTTTGGCAACATGGATCCCGTATGAGTTGTCCGAAGGGCCGGGCTTTACTCTCTTAAGAAAGACTATTTCACCCTCTTTCTCTACAACATCCATTGAAAGGTTAACCAGATGCTTATGTTTAAGATCAGTTAATTCGTGGAAATGGGTGGCAAAAAGGGTCTTTGCTTTTACATAATTCAACAGGTATTCGCTCACTGCCCAGGCAATTGAAAGACCGTCATTGGTGCCTGTGCCCCTGCCTATTTCATCCATGATGATCAGACTCTCTTCAGTGGCGGAACGGAGTATATTGGCAGTCTCATTCATTTCCACCAGGAAGGTCGATTCCCCCCTGGCCAGGTTGTCCGTTGCCCCGACTCTGCAGAAAATATTATCGGTTAAACTGATATTTGCCTCGGCGGCCGGTACAAAGCATCCTATCTGAGCCATGAGCACAATTAATGCAGTTTGTCTCAAGAATGTGGATTTTCCGGCCATATTGGGTCCGGTTAGGAGAACAAAAAAATTACCGGACCTGCTAAGATTCAAGTTGTTGGGAATAAATGAACCGGGCGGCAGGTTGGCTTCAACAACCGGGTGGCGTCCCTCTTCAATCTTTAAAAGACCGCGGGAATTGATTTTCGGACGAATATAACCATGCAGGGTGGCGGCAAAGGCAAAGGATTGCAGTACATCAAGACCAGCTATAACTTCGCAAAGATCCAGGATAATACCGGTTGCTTCGCCTACTCCGGAACGTATTTTCAGAAATAGCTCTCTCTCCAGTTCTACGATTTTTTCCGAAGCATTATTAATTTCAATTTCCTTCTCAGTTAAGATCTCAGTAGTAAAACGCTCGCCGTTGACCAGGGTTTGGCGGCGAATAAAATGATCAGGAACCAGATTGAGATTAGCCTTAGTAACCTCTAAAAAATAACCTAAAATACGGTTGTATTTGAGTTTCAAGGAGGATATGCCGGATTCTTTTCTCTCCCGGTTCAAATACTCTTCGAGTATAGTGCGGGCATTTTTCCGCAATAGCTGCAGCCTGTCCAGATCGGTGTTGTATCCCCTTTTTATAAGATTTCCTTCGGAAAGTAGCAGGGAGGGCTCTTCCAGTATTGATTCCTCCAATAAACCCTTCAGCTCTTCTATCTCTTTTTTATATTTTGTAAGAAGAGTTGCCTCCTGCCCCAGGTCCGGATAGCTTTTCAGCATTTCTTCTAAAGAAAGGATAACTGCCAGGGAAGATTTTATGGCCAGAAGATCTTTAGCGTGTGCTTTCTCCATAGCCACTCTGGATATAAGACGCTCCAGGTCAAAGAAGTTTTTAAATCTTTCTCTTACCTGGGAGAGCAGAATTTGATGGTGATAAAAAAAATCGACAATATCCAGCCTCTTTTCAATCTGCTCTTTATTTTTCAAAGGATGGAGAATAACCCTTTTCAACCTGCGGGAACCCATGGAGGTACGGCTCTGATCGAGCACCTCGAGTAGCGTGTGCCGGCGGCTGCGGTCCTGCATATTCTGAACCAGCTCCAGATTTCTCTGGCTGGTTTCATCAAGACCGACAAAGGTATTTTCTGAATAGATGGTTAAATTGCGGATATGAGAGAGCAGGCGTCTGGATGTATCATTAATATAATCAAGTATGACACCGGCAGACAATATTTCCGGCGCATCCCCTTCAAGGCCGAATCCCTTTAAATTAACAACTTTCAGCTGTTTTTCCAGAAGACGCCGGTTTAAGTCCAGGTCAAAATTCCAGTCGGGATAGCGGTTTATGACCAATCCTTCACGCTCCTGTATTAATGAGCAGATATCCTTATCATCTTTTAACAGGGTTTCCTGGATCAATATTTCCCTGGGAGAGAGCCTGAAAAACTCTTTTCGCAATCCTGATGCTCTATCTATGTATTTAATACGCGTGGCCAGAAATTCGCCGGTGGAGAGATCAATATAGGCGAATGAAATAAATTCATTCAATCGCCCGATGGCTGCCAGGTAATTGTTGGTATTTTTATCTAAAAGACCCTCCTCTACAGCAGTACCAGGTGTTATTACCTCGATTACCTCGCGTGTGGCTATTCCCTTCCCATCAGCAGGGAGCTGGGTTTGTTCACAAATGGCAATCTTCCTGCCTGCTTTGAGCAGTCGGGTAATGTAATTTGCAGCTGCATGATATGGTATGCCGCACATGGGCACGCCATTTCTCCTGGTAAGGGTAATATCCAGAAGTTTGGATACTTCGAAAGCATCCTGTTCAAACATTTCATAGAAATCGCCAAGGCGGAAAAAGAGTATGGAGTTACGGTGTTTATTTTTTATTCTTTTATACTGGAGCATCATTGGGGTTGTATTGTCCATTGAAGTGGATTATATTATAAGTAATAGGAGAGGACAATATGGAAATTCAAAGCCCTGACACCCTCAACTTGCCGCCGGAGAATATTTCTCCTCCTTCTGCAGAAAAAGTGGAGCCAACGCCCGAAAAAACTCCACCTGCTCCTGTAATCGAGGAAGAAGCGGAAAGACAGGTTGATCTATTCGCCTGAAATAAGGGGGCTGTCAGATTAGTACCCTGACCCACACCTTTTACAGCCGGCAGCCCTACAGGTTGTAGCCCTGCTGAAAGGCAGTCTTGTTTACCTCTAAAAATTTCTTCTTTACCTTATCTTCGATAGCATCCAGCCATAATTCCGGCGCTGTATCCAGATGTCGGGCCAGGCTGCCAACCAGGATTAAATTAACCACCTTTAGATTGCCCAATTGTTCAGCCATGTTTTGAGCATCTATCCAGAGGGTTTTCTTCCCTGAATTCTCAATTCTTTCTTTGAGATCTCCGGGATAGTTCGATATTTTCTTTAAGAGCATACTGCCGGGAATAATCTGATAATCATTAATGAAAAATTGACCGCATTTTTTTAGCATATAGAGATAGCGATAACCCTCGAGCTTTTCAAAACCAACCAGAAAATCCGCCTTACCTTCAGGAATGATCGGTGAGGCAACCTGAGTGCCGAAGCGTATATGGCTGGTTACACTGCCGCCGCGCTGACTCATACCGTGAATTTCATTTTTTTTAACATCCAGCCCCTGGGCAATAAAAACAGAACAGATTAGTTCTGAGGCTAATAGTATTCCCTGGCCGCCAACGCCGCTGAGCAGAATATTGGTTACCTTTGTTTCCATAATTATTCATTCTCCTTTACTTGATGGATAGCCTCAAACTTGCAGACCTGAAAACAAACCCCGCAGCCGGTGCAGCTGTTGATATCAATATGGGATTTATCATTCTCTACACTTATCGCCGGGCAGCCGGTACGGATACACGCCTTACAGAGAGTGCATTTATCTGTATCCACCTGGTATGGAGCAGAGGCCTGGTAGAATGGTATCAGGGCGCAGGGACCCTTGCTGATGATAACTGAGGGCTCATTCAGCTTTTTATGCTTGTTCAACGCCTTTGTTATCTCTTCTAAATTCCAGGGATCAACCGTATCCACTTCTCTTATGCCAATAGCCAGGCATACCTTTTCCAGATCCAGTATAGGAGCCTCTTCCCCCTTAATGTTCAGACCGGTTACGGGATTCACCTGGTGACCGGTCATGGCGGTGATCCGGTTATCCAGGATGATGACATGGGTGGGAATCTGATTATAAACAGCATCGATTAAGGGCTGAATCCCGGAATGAATAAATGTCGAATCACC
>DRHE01000144.1 GCA_011049745.1 Spirochaetales bacterium
CATATGATGAGGCCTTGACTGATCCGAATTACGAAGAGAGAAGAAAGAAGGTTCAGTATTCCCGCCTTTGGACCGGTTGGGCTTTGGAAAATCCCAACATGACTAAAACATGGCCGGACAGGGATCTATCAGCGCATGTACTGCAGCAGTTTCAGAACACCCTGGGAGGAGCTCAGATCGAGGGCAACAAGCTGGCTGATAAATGGGCCGTTACATCCTCAAAAACCGTGCCCGTGCCGGCCGATGCCAAGTATTTTGTCAACCTTCAGTCTATGTTCAGGGAAATAGCAACAAAAATCGTATCCGGAAAAGATCCTGATAGGGTATGGAATGAATGGCTCGCCTACTACAAGGCAAACGGCGGACCTGAAATTGAGAAACAGGTAAACGAACTCATTCCCATTAAGTAAAAAAGCAGCTTCTGTTTGGTAAAATAAGCTATGGGGTTATAATGATTATAATTCCATAGCTTTTATAACAAGGACATGTAATGCAAAGTTCCACATCCAGATTCAGTTCTTTTCAGAAGCAGTTCTCGAAGAATCGCTTTCTATTCTTTATGGCCCTCTCCGTTTTAGCGTGGTACGCTATCTTTCGCTACATTCCCTATTACTGGAACCTGATCGCTTTCAAGGATTATCAATACAGCCTGGGCTTTGCTGGAAGCCCATGGGTTGGGTTTGATAACTTTAGGGCCCTTTTCCGGGACCCCCTTTTCCTCAGGGTATTTAGAAATACTTTAGTCATAAGCGGTTTGAAAATTGCCATTGGTTTTCCCTTCCCCATAATACTGGCAATATTTTTAAATGAGGTATTCAGCAGTACTTTCAAGAAAACAATACAGACAATAACGTTTGTGCCCTTTTTTATCTCCTGGGTAATTTACGCCAGCATCTTATTTTCCGTTCTTTCTCCTTCAGTGGGAATGTTGAACGTCTTGATTTCCAGGCTGGGTGGCGAACCGATCTACTTCCTGGCCAGTGAAAAATGGTTTCGCCCCATTTTGGTTATATCGGACATCACAAAACAGAGCGGCTATTTTACAGTTATTTACATGGCTGCTTTAGCAGGTGTGGACGAAGAGATCTTCGAAGCAGCCATATGCGACGGGGCCAACCTCTTTCAGCGTATATGGCACATAACCATCCCGGGTATAGCGCCGGTCATCACTATTCTATTTATCCTGAGACTGGGCCAGCTTCTTACTGTAGGCTTTGAGCAGGTATATATTCTCTACAGCCCCATGGTCTATGATGTGGGAGATGTAATAGAAACATTCAATTACAGGCAGGGAATATTGGGAGGGCGCTTTTCTTATACGACTGCCCTGGGCCTTTTTAAATCCAGTATAGGATTTGTCTTAGTTATTACCTCAAACTGGGTTCTAAAAAAACTTACAGGTCACGGCCTCTGGTAGGAAACATCAATGCGTAGACTTAAGTTTAAGAATTATAGATTGTCAGAAAAGCTCTTTATCTTTTTTATGCATATTTTCCTCTTATTATTTGGGGTAATCTGCATCTTTCCTTTTATCAATGTGCTTGCCAGGTCATTAAGCCCTGAGTTCTATATCCAGCAGGGCCAGGTCTGGCTGTGGCCGATTCGCCTTACACTAAATGCTTATGTAAAGATATTTCAGGCCATGGGTATTGTGTCGGGCTTTAAAAACAGCACCTTTGTGGCTATTGTGGGAACCTCCATCAACCTGATAATGAGCTTCCTTATAGCCTACCCTCTCTCCAGAAAGCGCCTGCCCTTGCGAAAGACTTTTATTTTCATCGTTGTTTTTACCATGCTCTTCCCAACCGGAATTATCCCTATGTATCTCTTAGTAAAGAAGCTCGGTTTAATGAATTCACTTTGGGCCTTGATCTGGCCCTATGCTATTACCACCTTCAATATGATAATTATAAAAAACTACTTCCAGGCCATACCGGAAAGCCTTGAGGAATCAGCCTTTATTGATGGTGCGGGAGAGCTGACCATTCTATTTAAAATCTTTGTGCCCTTATCCAAGCCTGTTATTTCAGCAATAGGTCTTTTTTACTTAATCTTCAATTGGAATATTTTTATGCCTGCCGTGTTTTTTATAACACACCCCTCTAAATACACTATCCAGGTGGTTTTAAGGGATATCCTCACCCAGCATATGCTTGAGGATCAGCTTCCATTCGATCAGGCTTCTCTGATGAGCTTAGCCGGGCCTGAGGCAATCCAGGCGGCAGTAACTATATTAGCCATGATACCGATTTTGATAATTTATCCTTTTATTCAAAAATATTTTACCAGGGGAATGATGATAGGGTCAGTTAAAGGTTAAAAAAAGGGGAATAATATGAAAAAAATGAACTTGCATGAACTGCATGAATTTTATAAGGATCATCTCTTTAATGTCTTACTGCCCTTCTGGATAAAGTTCGGAATAGACCATGAGCACGGGGCATTTTTCACCTGTTTCAACAATACGGGGGATGTACTTAAATCAAAGAACAAGTACATCTGGTCACAGGGAAGATTTTTATGGATGCTCTCACGCCTCTACTATGCATTTAAGGATTATTTAGATAAAGAAGGGGTTGAAGGATTAATAAGCGGTGCTGAGAAGGGGGCGCTATTCTTAAAAGAGCACGCCCTCCTTCCAAATGGGAAATGCGCCTGGGTCCTGGATCAAAAAGGCAGCCCGATTCTTACAAATAGGGACGGTACAGTTAAAAAGGCAAAAAACGGGGATAAGTTTGACCTGGGAATTGCAGCGGATCAATTTTTAATCTACGGTATGGCGGAATATGCCCGGGCGGCTAATAACCCGGAATATTTCAAATTTGCTCTGAAACTTTTTGATTCTGTAAATGAGCGCCTGCAAAGCGGGGATTATAAAACATTTCCTCACGATGCTCCAGAGGGCTATAAAACACACGGGAAGTCCATGATCATGCTCGAAACAGCCCAGGAGCTGGCCGATATTGCCTCTTTCTTTAAAGATCCCTCTGCGGAGAGGTTATCAGAAATTGCCAAAGCCTCCATGCATGAAACAACAAACAATTTTGTAAAAAAGGATGATAAGATCCTTCTTGAAATGATAAAACAGGATAACAGTACTGCTTACAATGAAATGCTTGGCAGTTATGTGAATCCGGGGCATGCTCTTGAGGACGCCTGGTTCATCATGCATTTTGCAATGCGCATATCGGACACTGAGGCAATACACACCGGAGTAGAAATTGTAAGATGGATGACCTCTTTAGGCTGGGATTCTGAGTACGGAGGGCTTCCTCAATTCGTACACAAAGAGGGCGGAGAGCCAAAAGGCTCTATTACCAGCAACAATATAAATGATCATATGGTTATGGAATTGAGGGAGAATTGGAGCAATAAACTCTGGTGGGTTCATTCAGAGGCCCTCTATGCCCTGATTCTGGCCTATGAAAACTCCGGGGATAGTTGGTTTATGGATACTTATTGGAAGTTTCATGATTATGTTTTCAAAACCTTTCCAAATCCGGATAAGAAGATCGGTGAATGGATACAAATTCAGGACCGGAAAGGAAAGCCGGAAGATAAAGTTGTGGCTCTGCCGGTGAAGGATCCCTATCATATAACCAGGGCATTTATGCATCTCATCAAATCACTGGAAAGAATTATTGCCGGAAAAGCGGAAGGAATGTAATGAGTAACAGGGATGATCTATTCAAGGTTCTTTCAGGGGAAAAGCCCGAGAGGATACCCTGTATTCATTTCGGTTTCTGGGATGAAAAATCAATGCACAAGCTGGCGCCGATGGATTGTTATGATGAAAACACCTTAAGCCTGCCTGCAGATGATCCTCCATGCATAAGCTATTCAAAGGAACCGAGAACTCGCGAAAGCAGAAATCGTGCTGTTCGAATGGCCCAACATCTGGATACGGCTGCAATAGGCGTGGGCAAGGGGGGTGTAATTACCTTCGGCCACGGCGGGCCTGCGGAGATCCAGCCGGTAGTAATCGAAAGGACCGATCAATATAAAATCCTGCAGTATGAGGGGGGACACAAGCGCCGTGTCAACTTTAACCCCCATTCAATCAGGTACTATGATTTTCCCGTTAAGAAGGAAGATCACCTGGAGAATCTTAAGCTCCCCGATATGAAGAATCCGGAGAGATTTGCAGATATTGAAGAGGACAGCAGAACATTCAAAGAAGCAGGCTTTGTACCCACCGCTTCCATCCAGGGTTTTTTCGCCGGTCTGCACAATTCTTTCATGGATTTCCAGGATACCATGATGAATCTGTTAGAAAAGCCTGGTTTTATGAAGAGATTTACGGCTGTTCTGGCTAAAATGAGCTTTGATGCTGTAGAAATGGTTATGGATAGGGGGGTAGAGATCATCGATGTCTGTGATGATCTTGGGAATGCCGACGGGCTTCTTATTTCACCTGATCTGATAAGGGAGTTCTTCATTCCATGGTATGAAGAGCTTGTGCAAATAGTTCACAGCAGTGGAGGATATGTGCATCTTCATTCCCATGGAAATATCAGCCCGGTTCTTCCCGACTTTGTGTCGATTGGCATTGATATCATCAACCCCTTTGACTGGGAAGAGAACCCCAATCTTCCTGAGCTGGTTAAAACCTATGGAGACCGCGTAATCTTCTGCGGGGGATCTGTCGGCGATCTCTATAAGCACAGCCTGGAGGAGGTTGAGTATATAGCTAAAAGGGCCTGCAGCCTGGCGAGGGTAGCAGAAAAAGGATTTATCTTCATGGGAAATGCAGGCCTTGAGGATCTTACACTTGAGGAATGGGAATCCTGGCGGACAATTTCTTTAAGAGCCAGGCAAGAATGCCTTAAAGGCTAAAACTGATGTCCGGTATTCAAACAGGCAGACAGGCTATATATTATCTAGTTGAAGGTAAGGTATCCTGGCCTCCGGTGGTTGTGCCTTTCGGATTGGACCCATTTGGCTGGCACGGCGAGCGAAAAAGCTACCGGGAGATATGCGATTTCGCCTTAAAAAAATGCACTCTGCTACCCAAGGTATTTCCTGTTGCCAACCCCCTTTGCATTGGCAAAGGAGTAATCCAAAAAAGCAATAAACAGGTGCGGAAATACGAGCTCCGCGGCGCGAAAAAGTTATTGAGCATGGAAGAAGTACAGAACCCTGGGGATTCATCCTGGCATGTGCGCAAACGCTGGATAGAAAATGAAGATGACTTTGAAATTTTCCTGGGACTGAAAAATCTTCCACCTTCTGAGCCTGATATTGAGGCAGTCAGGGCAAAAGAAAATCAGATTGGTCAGTACGGCCTTCCCTATGCTGAAATTACCGACCCTTTCGGTATTGTGAGTGAAATGTTTCCTACAGATACCTTTTACATAAAGATACTGAACGATACAGAAAGAATTATGAAGCTTCTTATCCAGACCAGTCAGAGGGTAATTGATTGCATTGAAGCGCTCTGCAGGGATACAGGAGCTCCTTTCATCCTGAGACTAATAGGAGCCGAAATGGCAGTGCCGCCCTTTTTGAGCCGGGATAAATTCCTCTATTTTGAAGGAGAGTTTTACCGCCGGGTAGCGGCTATAGCTGCCAACTACAATGTTTTAACCGCATTCCACTGTCATGGGCCTTTGCGGGAAATTATGGCTGATATCTGGAAGATGGGTTATAATTTTATCGAACCCTTCGAGCCGCCGCCGCGGGGGAATGTCAGCATTGCCCAAGCCCTGGCTGCAGCTAATGGTAGAGGGATCGTATTCGGCGGTGTTGACGATGTTTTACTGGCCACCGGCAGTCTTGAAGATGTTCGGATCGCAGTGAAAGGCTGCCTCGATGATTCCAGGCACACAGGAAAGCCCTTCATCCTCTCCCAATCCGC
>DRHE01000145.1 GCA_011049745.1 Spirochaetales bacterium
ATTATAACTATACCGCCATTTCCCGCATTTATGCAGGCAATTATTTCAAAGGGGGGCTGGCTCTCCTATCTGCCAGGGTAAAATTAATTCCCGTTCCCTGCATACCGTCCCGCAGAGTAGTATCATAGATTATTATTTCTTTCATTATTTACCCCGAAGTCAGATAGGAGAGCCAGCCCCCCTTTGAAATAATTGCCTGCATAAATGCGGGAAATGGCGGTATAGTTATAATTTCTCCGGATGGCAGGGTAATGGCCCCCTCTTCCAGGTTTATCTGCAGCTCCTCACCCTCCTTAACCCGGTTAACAAGAGCGGGACACTCAACTATGGGCAGGCCGATATTGACGGCGTTTCTAAAGAATATACGGGCAAATGAAGCGGCTGCCACACAGGCAATGCCCGACTCTTTTATTGAAATGGGGGCGTGCTCACGTGAAGAGCCGCAGCCGAAGTTGTTGCCCGCCACCATAATACTGCCGGGCTCTACATTTTGCGCGAAACCGGGTCTGGCATCCTCCATACAGTATTTAGCTAAAACCTTTGGATCGGAGGTATTGAGGTAGCGCGCCGGAATGATTTCATCGGTGTTAATGTCATTACCGAAAATATATACTCTGCCTTGATAAATCACCTAACTGCTCCTTTCGTTTCTATCCATAACCTCCCGGGGAGTGGTAATGGTGCCGGTTACTGCGGTTGCCGCAGCTGTGGCTGGTGAGGCCAGGTAAATTTCACTCTCCCGGTGGCCCATCCTGCCGACAAAATTCCTGTTGGTAGTGGAAACGCAGCGCTCACCGGCTGCCAATATACCCATGTGGCCGCCCAGGCAGGGACCGCAGGTCGGCGGTGAGATAATCGCGCCTGCATCAAGGAAGATTGTGAAGAGACCCTCATCCATTGCCTGGCGGTAGACCTTGACTGTTGCCGGAAGTATTATACAGCGAACACCTTTACTGATTTTCTTTCCCTTCATTATCTTTGCCGATTCCCGTAGATCTTCGATCCGCCCATTGGTACAGCTGCCGATAACTACCTGATCTATGGGGATGCCTTCGGCCTCTTCAACGCTGCAGGTATTCTCAGGTAGATTAGGCAGAGCAATCTGGGGTGGCAATCCACCCACATCCAGCTCGACAACGCGCTCATAATGGGCATCTTCATCGGCCCTCAGTATTTCGAAATCAGGGTTACTGCCTGCCGGAGTATCCTTTAGAAAATCTTTTACCTTTTGATCCGCAGCGAATATACCGTTTTTAGCCCCTGCCTCTATTGCCATGTTGGCCATGGTCAGGCGGGATTCCACTGAGAGATCATCAATAGCCGGACCGCTGAATTCTATTGCTTTGTAGGTTGCTCCTGATACGGAAAGTTTGCCGATCAGGTAAAGGATAAGGTCTTTGCCGGTGGTCCAGGGATCGGGTTTGCCTTTAAAGACAGCCTTTATAGAGGCAGGTATCTTAAACCAGGCTTTACCGGTTAAGAAGAAACCGGCCAGGTCAGTGGAACCTACACCGGTGGCGAAAGCGCCCAGAGCGCCGTAAGTGCAGGTGTGGGAATCCGCGCCTATAATCAGCATTCCCGGATGTACAGCGCCGATTTCAGGTAGCAGGGCATGTTCCACTCCTACCTCTCCCTGTTCAAAAAAATGTGTACCAGGCTGCTCGACGGCAAATTCACGCAGGATTTTGACTTGCTCGGCTGAGAGAATATCTTTATTCGGGGTAAAGTGATCGGGCACCAGGTAGACCCTTTCCGGGTACTTTACCCTGGTACCGCCGGCTTTGTGGAATTCGGCAATTGCCATGGGTGCGGTAATATCATTACCGAGCCCCAGGTCCGGCTCCAGCTCAACAAAATCACCTGGGATTACCCTTTCAACTTCTGCTTTTGCTGCCAGTATCTTTTCAGTAAGGGTCATGCCCCTGGTATTTTCAGCCATTAGCTACCGCCTTATACCGGTTCAGGGCACTCACATAGGCTTTGGCACTGGCCTCCAGGATATCAGTAGAGGAGCCGCGCCCGATTATCTTTTTTCCATCAATCTTCAGAACAACCGCCACCTCGCCAAGGGCGCCGCGGCCCGGGGTCACAGCCTGGACTGTATATTCCAACAGCGTGGTTTTAATTCCCACGGCGCGGTCAATGGCATTGAAGATGGCGTCAACCGGGCCATCCCCGGTAGCTGCTTCTTTGAATAATTTTTCTGCTGTTTTAATACGGACAGTCGCTGTTGGTACTGATAAGTTGCCTGACTGGATGTTAAAGTAATCCAGGACATAGGTTTGAGATTCGTGTCCCAGTTCATCACTTACAATTACAAAAAGATCCTCATCAAAAACCTCTTTCTTGCGGTCGGCAATCTGTAGAAAGCGCTGATAGGCTTTCTGCAGATCCTCCTTATCCAGGGTCAGTCCCAGTTCGGTGAGTCGCTTGCTGAAACCATGCATACCTGAATGCCTGCCTAACACCAGTTTGTTAGAATCCCGCCCCACTGCTTCGGGAGTCATAATTTCATAAGTGCTTCTATGTTTAAGCACGCCGTCCTGATGAATCCCGGCCTCATGGGCAAAGGCGTTATCGCCGATAATCGGCTTGTTCCTGGGAATGGGGAAGGCAATTATATTGGAA
>DRHE01000146.1 GCA_011049745.1 Spirochaetales bacterium
GCTGTGCCCCGTGCCTTCCGAGCCCAGGTAGTGGAGAATCAGGATCTGCTCGTAGAGCGAAAAACTTGAGGAAGAGAAAATCACCTCGGGGAAGCTAATCGTACAAATAGTGTTGAAATAAGGCAGCTCCAGGTCGTTACCTGCTCTGACCGCGCCGCTTCTTTCGCAGAGTGCATCGGGATCCTGCCAGCGGTTTCTCAAAGCATCCGCGGCCAGGTCATAGGTAATCTTATAGGGATTCTGTTTCGGCTGTTCGTTCATGGTCTATATCCTGCCTTCAGCCGCCGGGCGGTACTCAGAGATATCCTCGGTTACACACTTACCTACAAGTCGACTATGAAAAGCATTCGGCCCAAGGATTACCGGTATTCACTCCATTATCTCTCCTATAGATTGAAAAAGAATAACCCGGGAAAGTGCGCTTAGTCTATAGCGTTTAAAAGGTAAAAAGAAACTGATACTGGAAAGTTCCTGATAAATTTAGTAATATAATAGTACCAGCATTTTTGGGAGGATGATGTGCCAACCTGTCCGGGTCAGGACCGTCGGTTTTGGACAGCGGATGATGTAACCGAGCTCAGCTGCCCTGCTTTCGGTTCATTATCACACCTACATCCTTTCGAAGATCAATAGTAAATAGAACGGGATTGAAAAACGTATCGCCTCAAGATCCGATCGTAAGGCTCTCCCCGAGCTTTTCGAGGACCCGATAGTGAGGAAGAGCATCGAAACCGATATCGAGGTGCTCGATATCCTCCACGAGGTGCTTCTGAAGATGGAGTGGATGATCCTGGAGCAGGCGTGTTATCACGATCCGGTGGCTGTAGCACTGCATCAGCTTCTCGTCAGGTAAATATTTTTTTTCCCGTCTGACTGCTGCGGCGCCAGCTGGCGGGGCTGCCGAGCTCTGCTTTCAGTTTTATCGGCGAGTTGGTGGATACCGGAGACGCGTCTGAAGAGAGCAAAAAAGCGGCAAGGGATTTCAAAACAATCCTCTCAGAATGCATGGAAAAGAACGACGACGGCAGTATGGACCTCAAAATCCATTTTCCGGACGACTCCTTTCGCGGCAACTTTGCAGAAGTGCTCGGAAAGATAGCCGCTAGAAAAAAATGAGAAGAGAATACTTAAAAAGCGTATTCAAGAGGCGAGTCTGATAAAAAAAGGGGGTGTGTGTCCCCCCTTATCGACAGTTCGAGTTTCAAGTAGTTTTGAATGTCTACTGGCTAAATCCTTTTTTGGTTGTATCGTCTGCTTGAATTTGTATCCAGGAGAGAATGCCGGCAGCCTGTTTGGCATTAAGATTTCCTGCAACTGCTCTGGTCATCTGTTCGTCGGCGCCATAAATTATTTTGTGAAATCCTTCGCTGTACTTGCCGTCATTGCGGAAATAGTCGATTAGTTTGACTTCCATTTGATTACCATCAGCGCCATGGCACAGTTGACAGCTCTTTGCGTAAAGATCCTTGCCCGAAGCGGGATCGGCGTTCTTAAACGTGTATTTCACGGGTTTCTGTGATATGTCGATGGTTGCGATATCCCCTATCTTGGGGCCTTTGTTTAAGAATGCCGTCACATCATCTATTTGCTTGTAAGTAAGACCCCCGGTTTGGGTTAAATTCGGCATTTTGTTGTTCTCTGTTGTCCAGCTTCTGCCATTAACATGCTCAACGTCTGCTGTTGCTATCCTGCCAAGGAGGTGGCTTAGATCGGTCCCCTTTGTCGGTTTGGGACGGGTATCCTTTTCCGGAAAACCTGATCTTCTGACATAGCCGCCGTTTGCGCCTTTTGCGTCCCATCCGTGGCAAGCTTTGCATCTCAGGAAGTCTTTATTGATAACACCGGGGGGAAGCTCATCCGTTCCGCCGGCTATTGACTTTGTCCAGTTGTTCCAGACTAGACCGCCGTTGTACTCGTCCCCTTCATCGGATCCTGTTTTCTGACTAAGACATCCCGAAAGACCAAAAAGCACAGCTGTTATTAAAATACCTAACATTAACCTATTCCTGATTGGCTTGCTCATATATTCTCCATTTATGCAAAAATTTATTTGATGCTATATAAATAATTAATTTTTGTCAATACAGTAAACTAAAGTATTTAAGTAAGATATTCTGAATAAGTATTGATCATGGGGAAGTCAGCAGGCCTAGAAAGAGGTTCAGCGATCGGTGAAGATGGTCCAGTCGATGTTACCCTCCATGATTCCGTCGAGAAACTGGTTGTTGGGCCTGCCTGGGAGTGTTGCTCCAAAATTCCAGAACAGCGGGGTCTCGATGTCGCCAGCTTGCGGCCGTCTGCCTAGATCTGCGCAATGTAGTCCTGAAGGGTGCGGTGGATGCAGCTGTAGATTTTGTCTTTGGTGCTGTCAGTCATGTCCGGGTCGAACATGAACACATAGTGGTTCTTTTGCTCCCGGTGGAATCCGGCCACGCGCCCAGCGACCATGCAGAGCTTACCCTGGAGCCGGAGCTGTATGTCGGTAAAATGGGTCCCTACCTTGGGCTGAAAGTCCTCTTTAAAGGTGCAGGCCATTCCTGCAGCACTGATATCCACAATATTGCCATCGCGGACCTTGTTGTCCACTTTCACGTTGAAGGTGGCCTGATTCGGGTCCTTGCATGTTGCCCGGACATGTTTTCTCCGCCCCCTGGCTTCGTTGGTTGCCAGGGTCTTCAAGATAATCTGCGTGCTCTCCATCAGGCCCAGTTTCAGCCCGATAAAACCGCAGGGGACCGCCAGCTCCATAAGATACTTCTCGGCCAGAGCCCGGTCCTCGTTGTAAGAGAGGATACCGATCCGCACCTCCTTTGTATCGGGGCTGCTCATCAGATTTCTGACGTAGTCCTCCCATTCCGGCTCTTTCAATCCCTCATCGATGTTGATAAAGAGAATTGAGTCGGGAAACTTCTTGAGTATTCTGATTGCCTGGTTGTGGTCCATGAGCAGATAAAGCTCAAACTCGTGTCGTACCAGTGCATGGACCAACTGCTCCATACGTTCGTTGTTTTCAAATTAAGATGTCATTCATTAAGGTTGGATTAAGTCATTATCCTTAATTACCCCCACTTCCCTTCTAACCATCCCCCCCAGCCTGACAATAGCGCTTATGACCTGATCATTGAGCACCCCGGCGCTCACTCTGATAAAGTTGTTATATTTCCCCTGCCGGGAAAACAGGGGACCCGGAGCAAAAGCAACCTCCTGTTCTAGGGCTGCGCCGAAAAGACTCAGGCTGTCGATATTTTGCGGCAGTTCCACCCAGAGCACACTCCAGGGCCTCTATACTCATACCCTCTTCACAGGTACATGGGATCTCCAGGATTTTCAATTGGAGTGTTTCCAGCATGTGAATAAAATTGAAGAAGATCGGGGTCTCAGTAGCTACGGTATCTCCGGGGTTGCAGATGGATAGCAAGGCTAAAAATACTGATTCCTGGCAGCCGTTGGTGATAATAATATCATCGCTGGAAAGCTGGGTGCCGTGAAAGATATAATGCTTGGATATCTATTCTCTTAAGGTAAAATCACCGGGAGAAATGATATAATTGAGACAGTCCTGGCAATTGTAGCGAATAGCATCGACAATACATTTCTGGAGTTTTTCAGCGGGCAGTAAATTGTAATCAACATGAGCGATAGCTAATTCGATACCAGGGGGAATCCGGCCCTGTTTCTGAAAAGCCCCGTAAATACGGCACAGGCTAACCTCACAAGGATCTATTTCTTTCGGGTCTATAGAGCGTACCTCAATTTTAGGTTACAGTTGCACCCTGAACTGTATTGAACGAAAAAAAAGTCTAACACTGGAACTTACTGAATTTGGAATTCTTTACTATCTTTGAACCATAATCAAGGAGAAACCAATGCAAAGAATGAAATTGGAGAAAGGGCGAATTATTCTTTTTAGAAAGCGGATTAGTGTACTATCCTGTCTTGAAGGATCGGTGCCGTCAATTGGATCAACGGCAAATGTAAACTCTCTATTTTCATCGAATTCACGTAGGGACTCTTCGGTAATTATATTTGCCTCCGGGAACCTGGAAGCTATTTCCTCACCCACTGAATAATACCCCAGGGAGAAAAACTGGTGGATAAGTGGTACAATAGGATTAAACATCTTTAGATTAAATGATAAGGATATTCCTTAAAGGAGAAAAATGGTTTTTGAAAACATCTGCCGCATTCCGGGCATTAGCGGGACTTTCGAGGTTCGATTCAAAAATGGCAGAATAGAGAACTTAATTCCCATTCGAAATAAAGATCATGATGCAGAAACTCTCATGTTAACTTCGGGATTATTTGATATCCAGTTTAACGGCATGCTGGGCTATGATCTTTCGGCGGAAGGTCTAACTGTAGATCAGGTAATAGAAATCAATTCTGCTCTGGAGAGGCGGGGAATACTGCGCTGGTGCCCGACTATTTGCAGCCAGACATCAGAGATTGTGGAGCAGAATCTCAGTATTATCAGAGAGGCTATCGATGGGGGGTTGGCTGCTAATATTCACTGTATTCATCTGGAAGGACACTATATTTCCAGTGAAGAAGGCTATCGGGGCGTGCATCTTCCCAGGTTCATCCGGGATCCCGATCCTAAAGAATTCGACCGCTGGAGCCGATCTTTCCTCACATCTGATCAATGGCTGTGTCACATTGATTCACAGACAACATAATATCATCTGGTCACAGCTTTCTCTGGATCAGCTTTGGGCCAGTTTTATTGCTGACGGATATCATATTCCGCCTTATACCCTAAGGGCGGTAATAAAATCCAAAGGAATTGATAGGTCGATACTTATATCAGACCTTTCCCATCTTTCCGGTCTGCCTGACGGTGAATATGAGTCGAATGAGATGACTGTTATTTTAAAAGATGGGGGGCTCTGGGTAAAGGAGAAAGGCACAAATCTGCTAAGCGGATCTGCTAAGACACTGGAACAGGACGTGGAGTACTTAGCTGTTCATGCAGGCTTCTCCATCGAAAATTCACTGCTCATGGCTTCAATCAATCCAGCCCGTTATTTCGGTGTAGAAACGGAAATGGGTATCTATACGGGCAGAAAAGGACCCCTGGCGGTTTTCAGCTGGGCAAGAAACCGGTTGACTGTAAAAGAGATCCTGCTATAGTGTTTCCATGGGGAGAGACTATGAATAGAAACAATAATAATAAAGCGGAAGTGCCCAGGGCTCTCAGGATATGGTTTGTTATCCACTTTGCAATTGACATGGCATTTGCCCTTCCGCTGATGGTTGCGCCGGGGCTGCTGCTTAGGGGGTTGGGCTGGCAGAGTATTGATCCCTTTACCGCCCGCCTGGTTGCCGCGGCCTTGTTTGGAATCGGCATTGAGTCCCTGTTAGCGCGTAACTCCCGGCCGGAAGTTTTTAAAGGCATGTTAAACCTGAAAATAATCTGGTCCTTAAGCGCTGTTGTGGGTATTGCAATTTCCATGGTGTCAGCCGGCGCAGAGCGGCCCCGCTTTTCCTGGCTGCTGCTGGGGACATTTATTGCTTTTAACTTTGTCTGGCTCTACTGGCGACGCAGGATAGGCAGAATTCTTTACAGAAACTGTTAGTCCCTAAATTCTATCGCCTTTGTCTCAAATAATTGAGAACTACTGAGCTCTTCCGTATCACCCACTATGTAAAAGAAACATTCTGTATCGGGTTTTAGGCCCATCACTTCAATCACCCTCGCGCTATTCTTATGGCCGGTATAGGCGCTATCATAGGAGCCGTTATTGGTGTCAAACCAGAATAATTCAGCGTGCAGGGGCAGTCCTTTTACAGTTCTTCAATCCTTTCCTCTTCTATTTTGGCTTTTAAATCTTCAATCGGGATTTTCTCTTTTGCCGCAATAAAATCTTCAGCGATAAAGGGGATGGACTGGTGCTTCCGGCCCGTTTCAGGGTCCAGGTAGCGTATCTGCAGAGGTATGCCCTCCTGGGCAACCAGGACCTCATAAAAGATCGAGCTTTCTTCAAGTGTATATGCTACCTGCCACAATTTAGAGCCGTCTTCATTTATCCTAAGCAATGCATTATTCAGTATTGAAGAGACTGTGCCCCCCTTATTGGCGGCGGTGAGGGTTGTTCCCTGACCCTGTTCATAATTACTGAATTCATTCTTAAATATGCGGAAGAGATAATCGGGAAAGATATAGTCATCATCCCAGACAAATTGATTGAAGTAATCAAAGCTCATGTTGAAATAATTGAATTGTACCACCGGTGTAAGCAGGCTTTTAAGGGTATAGGGTGTCTGTATTTCCAGGTCTGGAACTTTAGCGGCAGTCTCTCCGGCAGCAGCTTTATCTGCCGGGGGAGCTGTGCTTAATCCGGCACAGCCGCTGAGTAAAAGAATAAGGGAAATAACACCTGCTGCAATAAACTTGTGTTTACCCACATAGCTCTCCCTGCCCGCAGCAGACACCAATCTTAACTTTGCAAAATGATACTGCATGACACCCTCCTCTTTAGTATAGTTTTTTTACTTTTTGTTTCCGCTTAATCGAATCAATGAACTCAATGGCCTTATAACCGTGCCAGCCGCTGGAGAGCGGTTCATGAGTTTCAAATTTAACACATTGCATGGCGTCTAACAACATGTTTTTAAAGTAACCTGTTGTCCCAGGCCTCCTAACGGAGGTTTTCTCCAAGGAATTCATATCTTCATAGTAGCCACTTTTTACGCTCCGGTATTCTTCATACAGACCATTGCCGATACGGATCTTGCCGGATGAAAAATTCAGGGTTATGGCGAATTCAAGATAATCATGGCCTGAGCCAATCTCCAGGATTACCGGTATCTTCCCGCTTCTGCTGATTATTATTAAAGATTCTCTTTCTAAGGCAGAGAACTTCACTGTTTCAATTTTTTCCAGGTATAAGGAGGTAAGAAAGTTGATGATGTCGATAAGATGGGTGCCGTCATGGAGCAGGGTGTCATTTACCGGCCGCGTTCTACCCATGAAGAGGCTGGAGGAGATAGATAGAAGCTGGCCCAGGGTTTGTTCCTCAATATGCTTTTTGGCCCTCTGGTAATCCTTTGAATAACGGCGTTCATGATTGGTCAGTATTTTGATTTTACCGTCTTTATCCAGTTGAGCAATCTTCAAGGCATCCTTGCTGTTTTCAGCAAGTGGTTTTTCACAGATAATTACCTTTGGTTTATAGGGTAAAGCCATTTTTATTATTTCCAGGTGGGTTTCCGAAGGAGTGGCAATATGAAGAATATGGCACTGGTTGGTTTTCAGCATATCACGGACATCTTCATATACCCGGGAGCAGTTCCACCTTTGGGCAAAGAGCTCCCGTCTCTCTTTATTGATATCGCAGCCGGCTGTCAGTCTGCACTCTCTGTTTCGTTTAATTGCTCCGGCATGAGTGCACGGTTTTTCACGCAGCCGGTCATCCTCGAGTATGCTTCCGATTCTTCCTAAACCTACTATGCAGCAGTGGATCTTATCCATAATATTCGCGGTATTGTCTTAATCAGTCAATCATTCCTGGAAAGACCATATTTTTCCTGTTTTTCGATATTTCCCAGGGGTTCAACATGGACCATAATATCATATACATTCTCGATGCTCTCTTTAATCACCAATTCGATCTTTTTGGCGATCTCGTGGGCCTGGGAAAGGGTGAGTGATCCCCGGACTTCGACATCGAGATCAATTATATACATATTTGCCAGTTTGCGAACTCTCGTTCGATGGGGGTTGAAGGCGCCATTAACCATGCATACTGCATTAAATATCTTGTTATAAACTGAAGGATCCTCTATACCATCCATCAGTTCATTGCTGGTCTCCAGAAAGATCTCGAAGGCTGTTTTCATAATCCAGAGGCTGACTATAAAAGCAGTTATAGAGTCTATTAAAGATATTTGAAGAATATTGGTAAAGAGCAGACCGATAAGCACACCAATCGAGATGAGAATATCATTCTGCATGTTTTTGCCATTAGCGATCAGCATTGAGCATTCTATTTTTTTTCCGATGGCGAAGTGATAAAAGGTAAGAATCAGCTTGCCGGCAATAGAGATTACGGTAACATAGATGGCCAGCAGGGATGGCATAGGGTAAGCTTGATTCTCGATTATACTCAATATAGTTGAGAGGGCTAACTGCGCGCCTACAAAAAAGATGACAAATGAGAGTATCTTGGTGGCAATAGCCTCCGCGCGGTGGTGGCCGTATGGGTGCTCCCTGTCCGGCGGCTGGGAGATGATCTTAGCAGTGAACAGGATTACCAGGGAGGTTACGATATCGGTGGTAGAATCAACTCCATCGCTGACTACAGCCAGGCTTCCGGAAATAGTGCCGGCAGCGATCTTCACCAATGCTAAGATAAGATTGCCGAAGATACCAATATAAGAGGCTGTTTTTATCTGTTGGTTCCTGTTTTTCACCCTTAAAGCTCCCCGGGAGCCACGCTTGGCTTTAAACAAATCAACTCCTGCTCTGTGCTCTCTGGATTTTAGCCCAGGAATCGCGCAAGGAAACTGTTCGATTGAAAAGAGGGTGCTCCTCTGAAGAATCAACAGAGTCGGCGCAGAAGTATCCCTGCCTTAAGAATTGGTAAGTTGTGCCTGGTTTAGCGTTTTTCAGGCCAGGCTCAATCATGCAGCCGGAGAGGAGATCTAAAGAATCGGGATTGAGGTTGCTTATGAAATCCTTATCCGGCTGGGTATCTTCAGGATTTTCCTTAATAAAAAGGTGGTTATATAGACGTACCTCGGCCTTTACTGCATGAGCAGCTGAAACCCAGTGTGAGGTACCCTTTACCTTGCGGCCATCTGCTGACCAGCCGCCCCTGGTTTGGGGATCATAAGTGCAGCCCAGCTCGATTACTTCACCGGTGTTTTTATCTTTTTCCATGCGCACACACTTGATATAGTAGGCATGTTTTAAGCGTATCTCTTTTCCGGGAGACAACCGGAAAAATTTTCTGGGGGGTTCCTCTATAAAATCCTCCTGTTCAATGTAGAGGACCCTGGAGAAGGGTATCTTGCGGCTCCCCATGGTGCTGTCTTCCGGATTGTTTTCCGCGTCCAGCCATTCGATTTTATCTTCCGGGTAATTGTCAATTACTACCCTTAGGGGGCGGAGAACAGCCATTACTCTTGGAGCCCGTTTATTCAGATCTTCGCGGAGATAATGTTCCAGCATGGCAATGTCGATGGTGCTGTTGGTTTTGGAAACTCCAATGCGGTCGCAGAAAGTCCTGATTGCCTCGGGTGTATAACCGCGCCGGCGCAGACCGCTCAATGTAGGCATTCTGGGATCATCCCAGCCGCTTACCAGGCCTTCTTCCACCAATTGCAGCAGCTTGCGTTTACTCATGATTGTATAGCTCAGATTAAGCCTGGCAAATTCGATTTGCTGGGGATGAGATTTTAATTTTAACCGGTCCAGGAACCAATCATAGAGGGGGCGGTTATTCTCAAATTCAAGGGTACAAATGGAGTGGGTTATTCCCTCAATTGAATCGGAAAGACAGTGGGCAAAATCATACATGGGGTAGATGCACCACTTTTTGCCGGTTCTGGGGTGCTCGGTATATCTGATCCGGTAGATCGTAGGATCACGCATATTCAGATTGGCAGAGGACATATCGATTATTGCCCGCAGCACATGGGCGCCCTCTTCGAAATCCCCGGCACGCATACGCTGGAAGAGTTCCAGGTTCTCCGCCACGGAACGATTCCTATAGGGGCTGTCTTTACCGGTTTCGGTCAAAGTGCCGCGGTACTGCCGTATTTCATCGGCGCTGAGGCTGCAGATATAGGCCTTACCATCCTTAATCAATTGCATTGCATATTGATAGAGCTGCTCAAAGTAGTCGGAAGTATAGAACAGGCGCTCCTGCCAGTCAAAACCCAGCCACCGGACATCCGATTGAATAGAATCAATGTACTCAACTTCCTCTTTGGCCGGGTTGGTGTCGTCGAAGCGTAAGTTACATAAGCCGCCCGGGTGCTCGGAAGCAATGCCAAAGTTCAGACAGATAGATTTAGCATGGCCAATGTGAAGATAGCCATTCGGCTCAGGAGGAAACCTGGTGTGCACCCTCCCCTCGTTTTTGTTGTTTTTCAGATCTTCAGCAATTATGGTGCGGATAAAATCTGTTGAGGCAGGGGCATCAGTTGCTTCCTGTTTCATATCCGGATTTTGCTTATCTTGTGACATCTCTCTATTAATTCCTTAACTATAATATTTAGTTTCCAGTTGGCATTCTTAAATAAAACAACATTATTGTCAAATATAAATAAAAAAGGCAGGGAACCATTACCGACCCCTTGCCTTTGTTTCAAGCGTTTACATTAAGCTTTAGTATCTTCTCAGGTTGTTCCGAAAAGCCCGGAGATGATTATCCGAACCAGATTTTAACCTCTCAAAAACATCTCTTACATCTTCCGGAAGATCTTGCTTCAGGAATGATTCATACATGGAGATATTATCAATTTCAGCCTGCACGCCGATTTCCAAAGCCGTTTTCATATCTTCCGGCAGTACCGTATGCTCGCCGGCGGCGCCAAAATCAGCAGCAGCGGAAACTGTAGCAACAAAGCTCAAAGAAAGAATTAATACTAGAAACATTGAAAATGTCTTTTTCATTTTTGTCCTCCAAATCATTTGATATATATAAAGTAGCTGGAGGTTGGGCTTATTAGAGGGAGGGTAAGTGAAGAATAGGTGAAGAAGTATTATTTTACTTTGCAGTAGTATATTCTCTCGA
>DRHE01000147.1 GCA_011049745.1 Spirochaetales bacterium
ACAGTAGGGACAGCGGAAGTTGCAGCCGCCGGTAAATAGCACGGTGCAGATCCTGCCGGGGTAGAGAGAAGCATAGAACTGATAATGGGCTCTGCTTTAGAATATGAGTTCAGGACCACTGTTGCGCCCGGGATAATCAGCCGTGATGATCTGCTTGCGATCGGCAGAAGTATTAAAGGGGCAAAGAAATATGTGCTCCAGCAGTATGTTCCCGGCGAGGTATTGAATAAGCAGTTAAATGAAGATGTGCGCCTGTCCGCGGAAGAGCTTCTGCAGGTAAGGGATAAGCTGGCCGGCTTAGTTGAAGTATGTGAAGTGAGGAATATGTAAAAAAGAAGGTTATACTTACTACTATGGCTGCCGAATCTGTGGTGTTGCCAGCCTATTCTTTCATTTCCACACCCTCGGGTTCGAGAGGAATATAAACCATACCTGCGTATGTACAGCTTGCCTTTTGGTAGAACAGGTATGTCAATTAAAGGCATAAATCAGCAAAAGTCAGCAGCCAGTATATAACAAAGGAGAGAGCCGTTGAATTATAAGCAGTTCTTAGTATTTATTTTTCTTTTTCTCTATCCGGCAACCAGTGCTGTTGTATTTGCAGAAAAACTTCTGGAAAAAGATATTCTTCAGGTAATTGACGAATCTGTATTTGAGGTGGTGCTTCTAAAACCGGACGGGGATTCTTTAACCTACGAGAAACCTCTGCCCCTTCATCTTATACCCTATACTATAAGAACCGATAAATATTATCCCATAGGCACAGCCTTTGACGTATCAGACAATACATTCCTTTCCTGCGCCCACGTATTCAACCTGGAAAAGAAAAGCCAGTTTAGAGACGTCTATCTGCGCAGCAAAAAGGGCGAAGTCTTTGAAGTTGATAAGATACTTAAATATGCCAGTCATAAGGATTTTGTGCTGTTTACCATAAAATCAAATATTGTGGACAGAACCCTGGAGATGAATGAAAAGCCTGTATTGAACGAAACCGTGTTTGCCGTAGGAAACGCCCTGGGCCAGGGAATAATTCTCAGGCACGGTATTCTGACCTCAAAAACCCTGGAGGAAGAAAACGGGGAATGGGAATGGCTTCGGTTTTCCGCTCCTGTCTCACCCGGAAACAGCGGTAGTCCACTGCTTGATAAAAACGGCAGGGTAATCGGTATGATTACAAAGAAATCGGAAAACGAAAACCTGAACTATGCCCTGCCGATTTCAGTTATCAATAATTTAAAAGAAAATATTGCGGTTTCCCATATACAGATGAAATATTTTCTGCCCAATACGGATAAATCCAAGCTTGCAGTCTATGACTATCAAACCAGCCTTCCCAAGAGCAACCATGACTTAAAGATTGAACTTACAGCCAATCTTGAGACCTTTATTAAGGAGCTGCTCAACTCCCTGCTTGAGGAAAATAAAGATACCCTCTTTCCTCAAGGACGCGGTTCTCTTAATCTGCTGCACAGCACCTACTCTGCATATTTCCCCCACCTTATATGCCAAGAACAAGACGGAAACTGGGATGCATTTCACCTCTCAGAGGTTGAAAGCGCGGAATTGGGCAACAATGGTTTTCTGGAATACGGAAAAATGTACGGCATCACTTTCATTCAGCTGGTTAAGCCAGACAACCTTTCATTGAAGGAACTGAATGAAAACACAAAGCTGGCAATGGATTTAATATTAAAAGGCATGCCCCTTTACAGACAGGGAATGAATGATTCCTATTTCAGCGAGTGGAACAATATAATTAAACAGGAATATCCTTATAACAAGAATACCTACAGTTATGAAAGTAACTCCTATATTAACACATTACATTCAAAATACAGCGGGAAAAAGGAATCCCGGCTCTCTGAGATGAGTTACACCTATACAGTTGAAGTGTGCAGGGAAGGTTCGGTGGATGATGAAAGCATGAAAGCCAAAATCAATCAACTTATTTCCAATATTTCCATACATGAATAACACAGCTTCTTAAGAGCAGTTCTTAAAAACACCAATCCACCCGCTTTTCCTGCTTACTACTTTACCTGCTGACCGGGGGAAGAAGCTGCCCCTACTCTTTGCTTCAAACCTCAATGCCATAACTCAGCCACGCGGCTACATTTCGAATTGCTGAGGCAATATTTTATCGGCTAATCAGGTTATCAGCCGTCACTATCTCGATAGTATCTGTGACAACTGATCGGGAAACTCCTTTTTCAGCTTTAAAAGGTAATATCCCTCTCTGGCCAGCCTACGGGAGTCTATGGGTCCGAATGGCCCCCTGTCCCTCTTGGTCTTACCCCGGCTGTCCCATAGGGTGTGCAGAAAGTAGGCTGTTCCCAGTGGTTTCTGCGAGGTGAAGCCGATCAACTGGCCGGCCAGGAGTTCAGCCAGGTCATTGTTACTCTTTCCGGATAAGAGCTTATTGAGCTTTAAAAGCAGGTAGGAGAGCTCATAGCCTCGGAAGAGCAGGCGGTTTCTCCTGCTTGAGTCAATTACTCCGCCTATGGAATTGAAATTACCCCCGTTAAAGCTGCGGTTCAGGTAGATCCAGGGTAATAGTAAAGAGAGGTAGTCATCCAGGTTCTTGATTTTTAATCCCGCCTCCACTAAAGCCAGCACCGCAT
>DRHE01000148.1 GCA_011049745.1 Spirochaetales bacterium
AGATGTGTATAAGAGACAGGGATAGTAAATCAACAGAATCATATATTGACTATTGCAGCCCTGATTATAGTATCCAGGAAGGCAACTGTGCCGGCCGGGCTGCTCAAACCCTATAGAAGGGAGGAAAAGGGAGGATAACGGACGCCCCGCAGGCTCCTCCTATATTTTTATCTGCCTGTTACCTCCTTACCATCCTTGACTACATGCAGGGGTGCTTCATGATTGGTAAGAGTTTCCCAAACACTCCGGGCATTGGCAACCACCAGGTTGGCTTTATTCCCCTCTTTTAGATCGAAATCTTTAATTCCCATAGCCCGGGCCCCATTCACCGTGATCAGGTCATAAAGTATTTCCATTTCTTCAAAGGTGGTCATCCACAGCAGGTGTGCGGCCAGGAAAGCCACTTCGGGCATATTGTTGCGGCCGAAGGGATAATAGGCATCCGCAATATCATCCTGACCCAGAGCCACGGCCACACCACCGTCATAGAGATCCCGTACGCGTGCATGCAACGGACCGGTTTGCGGATCACTCACAATGCCTATTTCAGCCTGCTTCAACAGGGCAGCGATCTTTCTGAAGTAAGGTTCGGGATAGAGCTGCATTGCCCTGGCATGGTGTACCATGACCCTTCCCTGCCAGCCTTCCTTTATAGTTTTAACGGTGAGCATCTCCAGGGTTCTTAAACCGGGATCACCGGCATCATCGATAAGCATAGAGACATCACGGTCATATTTTTTAGCCAGGTTAAACATCAGGTCAATATGAGTTTGAGAATCTTCATCGGTAAATTCGATCCAGGGAATACCCCCCACAACATCGGCGCCGAGTTCCATGGCCTCTCTTACATAATCCTCAGCTCCGGGATCTCTTACTACACCATCCTGGGGAAAAGCAACAACCTGGAGCTCAACAGAATCTTTAAACTCCTCCCTGGCCTTGATCAGGGCTTTTACACCTTCGAGTTTGGCTTTTGTATCCGTATCGGCAAATGCGCGTATATGGGTATTGCCGAATTTAACAGCCAGTTTTACCGCCCGGCGGACATTCTCAATAATCCAGCTTTCGTCATACTCTTCCTTTACTTTTGCTGCTAACTCAATTGCCGTCATGGCCCCGCCCATAGACCCTCCCTGGTAGGTGGTAAGCGCTTCCTGCCCTACCATAGTCAGGGTATACACTTTACAGAGATGTAAATGTCCGTTTACATAGGATTCAGTTACCAGTTTACCGTCAGCATCTATAGTACTATCAGCTTTTTCATTCAGGCCTGCTGCGATTCTGGAAATTCTACCATCTTCAATACCAATATCAACAAGTTTTTCTATAGAATTTCTGGTTCTTGCATTTTTTATCAGTAGATCAAAGCTCATCAATGACTCCTTATAAACTATTATTGTAGAGATTAATCATTATACCTCATAGCTGTCATTCAGCACAATACTTAAGAGAAGTTCCAGAAAATATCATTATCACCAAACCGCCGGTGCTGTGCCGCCTCTAAGAGATGATCACTCTTTATCACGGCGGAAGGCGCCAGATCAGCAATTGTTCTGGCAACCTTTATAATTGAGTGGCAGGCTCTGGAGGAGAGCCCCAGCTTTCTGGCCGTTTGAGCCATTAGCAACATTCCCTGCTTATCCAGGGTACAGAACCTGGGCAACTGGCCCGGGGGAATGCGGGAGTTCCAGGAAAAGTCCATTCCGCGGTATCTCTCTCTCTGAATATTAACCGCCCGTAAAACCCGCGCCCGTACTTTTGCACTGGATTCACCCATTTCACCAACCAGCTCCTCCGCCGGTACAGACTGCAATGGAATTCTGATATCAATCCTGTCCAGAAGGGCTCCCCCGATCTTTTTCCAGTAGCGATGAATCTCACTGGTGGTGCAGATACATGCCAGTCCTTTCTGACCCAGATTTCCACAGGGGCAGGGATTAATTGCCAGTATTAGCTGAAATGAAGCCGGAAACCAGAGTTTTGAGCCTGCACGCACAATAGTGACTTTGCCATCTTCAACGGGCTCCCTCAGACTCTGCAGGATAGATATTTTAAATTCAGGCGCTTCATCGAGAAAGAGGACTCCCTCATGAGCCAGAGAAACTTCACCGGGACGTGGAAAGCTGCCGCCGCCTATAATTCCCTCATTAGAAGCAGTATGATGAGGTTGACGAAAGGGAGGATAACGAATCAGCCCTGCACCATCGCGGAGAATTCCAGCCAGGGAATGGATGCGGGTCACTGTAAGGGACTCTTCCTCAGTAAGTTGCGGCAGTATGGTTGGGAATCTGCTCACCGACATACTTTTTCCGCTCCCGGGCGGTCCGAAGAGCAGCAGATGATGCCTGCCAGCCGCTGCCACCTCCAGTGCCCGTTTCATAAATTCCTGCCCTCTGATATCAGAAAAATCCCCATAGCTGCTGTTTGAATACAAATCAGATGATAGAGGAACAGGGTCACATTTTTCAGGCTTGAGCTGGTTCTTATTAGTAATGCCGGAAAATATCTTAGCAGCTTCTGTTAAAGAGGAGATACCGAAAATTTCTCCACCATTTAACCCATGAGCTTCCCTTAAGTTTTCTTTGGGTACAATAAAATAATTTGTTCCATTCGCTAATCCACAACCGACAGCTGAAAGCACACCGGTAGTAGAACGCACATCTCCACGCAGGTTAAGCTCTCCGAGCACCATGATCTTCCGGGTAATATCAAAGGGAATTTGTTTTGATGCCGCTAATATGCCGAGAGCTAAAGAAAGATCATAGGCGGCTCCCTCTTTGCGAATGCCGGCAGGAGCCAGGTTAACCAGGATCCTATCTGCCGGACAAGAAAAACCACTGTTGCGGATAGCTACTCTGACCCTTTCCTTAGCCTCCCGCACGGCATTATCGGGAAGACCAACAATATCTATACCGGGTATGCCCCGGCGAATATCCACTTCAACAAAGACCAGCCGGCCATTGATCCCCAAAGGTGCATGGCTAATAATAACAGATAACATTTACTCCCCTGTATTATTAAAAGGGGTTTTAAGAGGCGCTGCTTTTATATTTTATTTTTTTTATTTCTTCCTGAACCAAACGGTCACACCGCTCATTAAACTCATGACCGCTGTGGCCTTCAAGCCAGTGCCAGTTTATTTTCATTGCACCGGACAGATTTTTGAGCTTTTTCCACAGATCCTGATTTTTAACCGGTTTTTTCGAGACGGTAAGCCAGCCATTCCTCTGCCATTTTTCTATCCACTCGCTGATTCCCCTCTGCACATAACGGGAATCGGTGTAGAGATCTATTGTGCTCTGCTGCAATTCCGGTCTGGCCCCAATTTCTATTAATGCAGAGATAACGGCGGTTAATTCCATCCGGTTATTGGTGGTAGCCTCCACGGAGCCGGAGTTCTGTAAATGGAATGATCTTTTAAGAATTATAAAAGACCAGGCGCCGGGCCCCGGATTACCGGAGCAGCCACCGTCAGTAAACACTTTTATTAAAGCCATGACCCCCCTGCGTCGCGTTTTCGCCTCATTATACGGGGACTCAATTTCTTTCTGATGCAAAGAGGAATTGAACTATAGTGCCGCCGTCACTCTTACTGGATATTTTGATCTGGCCCGAGTTGCGCTCGACTATGGTCTTTGCAAAATAAAGGCCGAGGCCCTCATGATCAACCTTGGTAGTAAAAAAGGGGTCAAAAACCCTCTTTATATTCAGATCATCAATACCAATCCCCTGATCTTCGATGATAATGCCGACAGCTCCATCTTCTTCGATAAGTCTTACGGAAATTGCCTGTTCATAGCCCTGGTTGGCCTCCACAGCATTTTCTAAAACATACTCTATAGCTTGAATTAGTTCCGCCGGATAGCATTTTATCTTTACTGAAGAGTTTATCTGCAGCTCTAAAATCATCTGCGGATACCTCTTCCGTATCTCCAGCTCGCTGTTTTTAACCAAACGCATTACTTCCACACTTACCGGTATACTTGACCGGCTTCCGGTCAGAGATACGAGCTTACGGATAAAATCCTTTATCAGCAAACTACCCTCTTCAACAATACTCATGAAG
>DRHE01000149.1 GCA_011049745.1 Spirochaetales bacterium
CGGTTCCGCTGTTTATATTTACCGCCAAGATAATGAATACCGGTAAGATTACGGAAATGGTCTTCAAATTTGCCAATACCCTGGTGGGTCGTTTCCGGGGCGGAATGGGCCACGTAAATGTTTTAGCCTCGATAATTTTTTCCGGAATGACCGGTTCGGCCGTGGCCGATGCCTCGGGTCTGGGCATTATGGAAATCGAGGGCATGAGACAGCACGGCTATGATGACGGCTTCAGCTGTGCAATAACCGCAGCTTCGGCCACAATCGGTCCCATATTTCCGCCCAGTATACCCATGGTCTTCTATGCCATGCTTTCCGGGGCTTCAATCGGCAATTTATTTCTAGGTGGTATGGCGCCGGGAATTCTCATTGGTATAGCCCTGATGGTCTATATCGCCTTTATCGCAAAAAAACGCAATTACCCACAAGGTAGAAAATATTCAATAAGAGAATTCTTTGTCTACACGGGAAAGGCCTTTCCCGCCCTGCTTACCCCGGTGATCCTGCTGGGAGGAATATACTCAGGCGTGGTTACTCCCACCGAAGCCGGGGCTCTGGCAGCATTCTATGCAATTATCATTTCAATTTTTGTATACCGGGCTATGGGCGCCAAACAACTGCTTGAAGTAATTGTTGATACCGTCAAGACCACAGGCACTCTCTCCATTATTGTGGGTTCGGCTTTTACCTTCTCTTACATCGTGGCTTTAGAGCATATTCCGGACATGATTGCCAGTGTAATGCTGGGACTCACCACCAATAAATACCTGCTGCTCTTGATTATCAATATCCTCTTCCTGGTCCTGGGTATGTTTATCGATACCTCGACGATTACCGTTGTTTTTATTCCCATGGTTCTGCCACTGGTAAATCAGCTTGGTATTGATCTGATACATTTCGGCGTAGTGGTAGTGCTCAATATGATGATCGGTCTTTCCACACCGCCAATGGGCATGCTGCTCTTCATTGTCTCGGGTATCTCCGATACACCGCTGGGTGTGGTAATCAAGGAGATCCTGCCCATGATCCTGGTTCTTCTCGGTGTATTATTTCTCATTACTTATGTGCCGGCTATTGTCATGTTTATACCCAATACCTTCGGCAGGTAAGTGGAGGCTGGATGGCTGTCCTCAAGTTGCGCAACCATATACCCATTGGCGGCCCGGCACGCCGGGAACCGGTTAATGGCTCGGAAAGCGCAATGCGGGTCTCTTTAGGCTTCGAACCGGGTTGGTTCTACAGGCGCTGCGGTGTCGACTTTTCAGAGAAATGGCATAAGGATCCCTACTACCGCTATGAGACTCTAAAAAACATGAAGCAGGTGCTGGTACGCGCTTTTCCCTCCGTAACCTACTGGGATCTTTCATGTTCGCATGATCTGGCCACTATCTCGGGTTGTTACGGGGCTTATCCCATCCCCCATGCTTTTGGCATACCCTTAGTCTATGCACCCGACCGCTGGCCCGCTTTAGTCCCGGATAAGAAATTATCGATTACGGAAATCGAAAAACTCGATGCTGAAAAAATCCTGTCAGGTCCTGTAGTTGAAGAGCTTTTTTCTCAGATGGACACGATCGAAAAAGAATGGGGAAAAATCCACGGCTACCTTAACTGGCAGGGAATTCTGAACAATGGTTTTAACCTGCGCGGACAGGAGATATTTCTGGATATATATGACAAGCCCGATTTTGTGCATCATTTTTTTTCTATTATTTATGAGGTTATGGTTAGCCTGGCTCAAATGGTGCAGGAGCGGCAGCGCAGGTCCGGCTTTGATATCAACCAGATGAGTGTGAGTAATTGCGTGATGAATATGATCTCCCCGGAACTGTACGAGGAGTTTATCTTTCCCTATGACTCAAAGATCGCTTATCAGTTTGAGCGCTTCGGCGTTCATACCTGCAACTGGAATGTTACGCCGTACATCGAAGTCCTATCCAGGTTACCTAAGCTCGGTTACCTGGATATGGGTATTATGAGCGATTTGCCCCGGGTGAAGGAAACATTTAACAACACCTATCGGGCGGTGCTTTACTCCCCAGTAACTCTACAGGAGGCAGGTCTAAAAGAAATTCGAAGGGATATGGAAAAAATATATCGGGAGCTGGCTCCCTGTGATGTGGTGATGGCTGACATCCAGGCAACAACCCCGGATGAGAGGGTGAATGAGTTTATAGAAATATCCAGGAATCTTGAATCAAAGGAAGAGAAATAATGTCTGCTGAAAATTTGAATATTCTACTGATCATAACAGATCAGCAGCGTTATGACTCACTGGGATGCTATGGGGCTGGCTGGGTGCAGACTCCCAATCTGGATAAAATGAGCAGAGAAGGCGTGATATTTGACAACTGTTATGTGAACAATCCGGTCTGCACCCCAAGCCGGGCAAGCATGCTTACCGGAAAGCATCTGCCGGGGCATGGGGTTTATAAACTTCATGACATTCTGCCGCCGGAGGAGGTGCTTATTACCAGGAGGTTACAGGAACGGGGCTACAGAACAGCCCTGTTCGGCAAGCTCCATGTGAGCGGCAGAATTTATGAAGCTGAGCAGAGGCATCCTGGTGACGGTTTTGATATTTACGAATGGTGTCTGGAGGCAAGCATTAGCATGGACTCACCCTTTAACGGCTATACCCGCTGGCTAAAAGAAAAGGATCCAAAATTCTACAAACGTCTTGAGCAGGAAAGAAGAAATTTATTACATATCCCAAGAGAATTGCATATGACTCACTGGTCAGCAGAAAGAACCATCGATTTCATAAAAGGTTCAGATCCTGCCAGGCCCTTCTTCTGCAAGATGAGTGTTTTCGATCCCCATAATCCATATGAAGATTACCCGTTGGAGATGCGAAAGCTGGTTGATGAAAAAAGGATACCCGATCCTTTGATAAGCGGGGAGGAATTAAAAAACAGACCTTATGGGATAAAACAGGAAGAGGAGCATTCCTATTTAGGTGTTTTCAGCAAGTTTAGTTCCGAAGAATTAAGAAAGATGCGGCTGGACTATTACGCCTCTATTGCCTTAATCGATCTGGAGGTTGGCAGGGTACTGGCGTGTTTAGAAGAAAAGGGTATTGCAGATAAAACCATGGTTATCTTCACCAGCGACCATGGAGACATGCTGGGTGATCACAGTCTCTTAGTCAAAGGCGCTTTCTTCTACGATCCCTGCGTTAAGGTGCCATTAATAATCAGATGGCCTGAAGGATTAAAGGGGGGTAAAAGGATTTCAGGGCTTGTTCAGCTTCATGACCTTGCTGCAACTATTCTAAAAGCTGCAGGATTTCAAGATGATGAACTGGAAAAAATTATGCCTGATTCATGTAATCTGGCACCTCTTATTAGCGGACAAAGAGAGACAATCCATCCATTTGTAATCTGCTGCTACCGCAACAGCGGCATCAATGATCAGGGTGTTGCCTGGGATCCCCCGATCCATGCCACAATGATCAGGGATGAAAGGTATAAGCTGAATATTTACCATGGCGATCAAGTAAGGGGCAGGAAACAGGAAGGGCAGTTGTTTGATATGGAAAACGACAGGGATGAGGTGTCAAACCTCTGGGCAAAACCTGACTACAACGAAGTCAGGTTCAGGATGACTGAAAGTTTGCTCGATTGGATTCATTCCCGGGAGCTAGCTCTTGGAAGTCGGGGAGGAACAGCAACCCCTGATCCTTCACAGCAGTTGGTGAATGCACTGAAATAGGCGGATATTTAAGCCGGTCAATATGGAAAAGGAGGCGATGTATGGTTAAGAATCAAAACAGTAAAAAGCTTGAAGGTATCATTCCCGCTCTTATAACTCCTATGGAGGAGAAGGGAGAGATAAACTTCCAATTGCTGGAAAAACAGGCTGCATATCTTTCAGAAGCCGGAGTTCACGGCATTTTTGTAAATGGTACTACCAGTGAGGGGGCCTACCTTTCCACTAAGGAAAAAATTGAAGTCTTTAAATTAGTTAAATCCGTCACACAGGGCAGGCAGATACTCTGTGCTGCCTGCATCCAATCTTCAACCCGGATGACAATCGAGGAGATCCGGGCCTTTGAAAGCCTGGAACCGGATTTTATAGTGGCTGTAGCCCCTTTCTACATTAATGCCTCCCAGGAGGTTATCATTCAGCATTACAGGGAAATTGCCCGGACTTCGGAAGCTCCTGTAATTATCTATAATATTCCTCAATGTACCCATAATAATATTTCCCTGAGCACGATTGTGGATTTGGCTGAAGTGGAGAATATTTCCGCTATTAAGGACAGTTCCGGAGATTTTATCTCCTTCTCACGCGGCTTATTATCCGAAGTGCCCAGCCATTTTTCCTGGATTCAGGGTGAAGATTACCTCGATGGCCCCTCCTTGATTCTTGGGGCGCAGGGTATAGTAACCGGCCTGGGGAATGTACGGATTGAGGAGTATGTGGAGATGTATAGGGCTGCAGAGCAGGGAAATGCTTCCCGGATAATTGATTGCCAGAAAAAAATTAACAGTCTCTATGAAATAATCAGGATAACAGGCGGTAAAGTGCTCCCGGCCATCAAGGCGGGGGCCTCTCTGTTCGGCAGAAGTGAGAAGTGGCTGCGCACATCCTCAATGACTCTTACTGGGGATGAAATAGAAGATGTAAAGCAGGTGCTGCTCAAACTGGGGCTGCTTTGAAAAAATTATTAGATATGCACGGTATTATAACTGTGCTCAATACCCCCTTTACTCAAAATGGAGCAGTGGATCTTGATTCACTGTGCAGAAATGTTCGCACAGCCATGTCTGCCGGAGTAAACGGCTTTCTGGTTCCTGCTATGGCCAGTGAGGTTGATAAGCTGACTGAGAATGAGCGCAAGCAGATTGTTGAATCTGTCCTTAATGAGACGAAGGGTCAGGTTACGGTTATTGGCGGAGCATCGGCTTCAACAGCGGATTTACGCATACGAAATACGCAGATAATGATAGATCTTGGTTGTCAGGGCGTCTTGGTTAGTATTCCCTATGAGAATGAATACCAATATGAATTGCAGGTTCATAGGATTGCAGATCTGAAACCTAATTTTTTAATGCTCCAGGATTGGGATTTGCATGGCTATGGATTGCCTGTGCCTCTTATACAAAAACTGTTTTATGAGGTTGAGCCTTTTCGCTGCCTTAAGATAGAGGTGGTGCCTGCGGGTTTTAAGTACAGCCAGGTATTGGCGGCAACAGAGGGAAAACTTCATGTTTCCGGAGGATGGGCGGTTATGCAGATGATAGAGGCGCTGGACAGAGGAGTCCATGCTTTTATGCCTACCGGTATGCACGAAATTTATACTAGAATATATTCCTTATATAAGAGCGGCAAAAGGGAACTGTCGCAGAAGCTCTTTTACCTGTCTCTTATACACATCT
>DRHE01000150.1 GCA_011049745.1 Spirochaetales bacterium
AATTGAATTCCCGGATCAGCGCAGTTCCATGCGGCTATAGCAATGCTATCCCATATTTCTCTGGCTTTAATCCGCTCCTCCTTCTGATCAACACGGCCCTTAAGCAGCCATTCGCCATCCTCTTTGACCGCGTTCATAAAGTCAGCGGTCAACCTGATTGAATTATTGGAAGACTGGCCGCTGACCGTGTTATAGGCCTCAGCATCCCATTCAGTTGAGTATTCCGCAATTTCCAGATTATCCATTCCCTGTTTCAGCAGTTGCAGCACTTTGTAGATATAAGGCGGTGGTACCTGCTCAGCTAAGGCTTCCTTGATTGCCTTTTTCAGGTCTGGGTTTTTACCGGGATCGAATTGCTTGCCATCTTTCAAAGGTGGTGAAGGCTCTGCACAGGCTTTTTTGATATTTTTAATGTGGTAATTAAGGATCTTACTACCCACTACCATGGAGGCAACCTTCTGCTCCTCCTCTACTTTCCAGCCTATATAATCCTTTATATCAGGATGGTCGGCATCCAGTGTAATCATACGCGCGGCCCGCCGGGTGGTACCGCCGCTCTTTATGGATGAGGCTGAGCGGTCTCCTACCTTAAGAAAGGATAGCAGCCCTGAAGAAATGCCGCCGCCGCTTAAGGGTTCACTCTTGGCCCTGATACGCGAATAATTTGTTCCCGTTCCTGAGCCATATTTAAAGAGCCTCGCTTCATTGGTAATCAGGTCCATAATACCGTTTTCATTGACCAGATCATCCTGCACAGAGATTATAAAACAGGCATGGGGCTGTGGTCTTTCATAGGCGCTCCCGGCTTTTTCAAGCTCTCCTGAATCCGGGTTCACATAATAGTGTCCCTGGGAGGGACCCTTTATTCCATAAACAGAAAAAAGGCCGGTATTAAACCACTGGGGCGAATTGGGAGCGCACATCTGGTTAGCCAGCATATTACATAGTTCATCATAAAAAACAGAGGCATCAAGATTTGAGTCAAAATAACCGTAGCGCCTACCCCAGTCCATCCAGGTATGGGCCAAACGGTGGAAAACCTGGCGGGCATCATTCTCGCCGCCCTTCCGGCTGTTGTTTTTTACCGGCACCCCGGTCCTGCGAAAATATTTCTGAGCCAGAATATCTGTAGCTATCTGAGACCATGTTGACGGGACTATCACCTCATCCTGGCTGAAAATGACCTTTCCATCCGAATTTCTAATCTCTGAACTGCGGGTTTCGAACTTGAGACCCTGGTAGGGGCTCTTGCCTTCCTGAGTAAACCTGCGCTTGATGGTCATTCGTTCCCCTCCTTGAATAGGTAATAGTAATAACTTAGAAGTTTTCCATCAATAACAAATGGCAAAAAACCAGCTCTTATTTGTATAAAATTCATCCTGCTTATTCAGCCCCCATGCGGCAGGCCGATTGCCGCACTCTTGCATTATCTATTTGAAGCCGGTTACTATAGCTCTATGAAAAAAAGGAAAATCGCTCTGCTATATGGAGGCAGGTCCGGGGAGCATGAGGTTTCTCTACGTTCCGCCGCCTCTGTGGTAAACAACCTTTACTTAAGAATTTTTGAGCCGATCCTTATTGGTATTGATAAACTGGGAATCTGGCACCTTCAGCAAAGGAGCTCATTTCGCAGTGTACCCGGACAGGGTGAGGCGCTGGAAATAATCAAAAACAATCGGCCATTAGCCCTGGTGCCCGGCAAAGGCCTGTACCAGGGTAATGAACGTCTGGAAATTGATGTGATCTTTCCCGTGCTTCACGGTACTTTCGGTGAAGACGGCACCATCCAGGGCCTGCTCGAGGTTGTAGATATTCCCTATGTGGGCGCCGGTGTGCTGGCAAGCTCCATAGCCATGGATAAAGAGAAGGCCAAGATTCTCTGGCAGAAAGAGGGCCTGCCGGTAGTAGATTTTCTAGTAGTGCGGGATACCTCCGCCAGTGCTATTGCGGCAATCGAAGAGACCTTTAATTACCCATTATTCGTAAAACCTGCGGTCGGAGGATCTTCAGTGGGCATCCATAGAGTTAATTCACATGCGGAGCTGAAACCCGCTTTAGCCGACGCCTTAAACTACGCAAACAAGCTGCTGGCAGAACCGGCCATTGAGGGCAGGGAGCTGGAGTGTTCCGTGCTGGGAAACCGCCGGCCCCGTGCTTTTCCGCCGGGGGAAATTATACCGCAGCATGGATTTTACGATTACCGCGCCAAGTACATCGATTCAGAGGGCGCCCTGCTGGCTGTTCCTGCCGACCTGCCCGCAGAAACCGCAAAATTAGTTGAAGAAACCGCTGTCAGAGCCTATCTTGCTCTGGAAATATCGGGTATGGCGCGGGTGGATTTCTTTTTAGAGGATAAATCAAATAAACTATATATCAGTGAGCTCAATACCCTCCCCGGGTTTACCAACATCAGCATGTATCCCAAATTATGCGAAAATGGCGGTCTCCCCTACCCGGCCCTTTTAGAGCAGCTTATCGAACTGGCCCTGGAGAGTAATGCGGAAAAAAATAAGCTCACTTATTCTTTCGATAAACCTATATGAAGAAAAGCCTGAAAAGAACCCCTAAACAGATACTTGAAGGCCCTGTACTGAAGACCCTGCTGGCCCTGGCCCTTCCCTCGATGCTTGCCTTTCTATTTCATACTGCCTTTAACTTTATAGACCGCTTCTTTGTTTCCCGCCTTGGCCAGGTAGAATTCGGCGCCCTGGGCATGGCCTTTACCCTGCAGAGCATCCTGATAGCCATAGGGGTCGGCACCGGTATCGGCGCCAGCTCTCTAATTGCCCGTTTAGTGGGATCCGGAAAGATAAAAGAGGCGGGCAATGCGGCAGAGCATGCCCTGCTTGTTGTTCTCGCTCTCTCTATAATCACTACCACCATCGGACCGCTGCTCTCCCGGCCCTTCTTTATACTGCTGGGAGCTTCGCCGGAGATGCTGCCCCTTATTCTCTCCTATATTAATATCATTCTCTTCGGATCATTCTTTCAATTCTTCGCCATGGTCGGCAATGGAATTCTCAGGGGCGAAGGCAATACTCTTACACCTATGCGGGTTATGATGGCCGGTACCCTGGTAAATATAATTCTTGATCCCATCCTGATCTTCGGTCTCGGTCCTTTCCCTGCCATGGGAGTCAAAGGGGCTGCCATTGCAACAGTTGCCGGAAGGGTTGTCAGCAGCTTGCTTGTAGCCGGAGCGCTTTTCAGCAGTAAGAATGTGGTAAATCCTAATCTTAAGTCTTTCTTCTTTCAGAGCAGGTTCATTAAGGGTATCTTTGCTGTAGGCGCACCTTCAATTATCACCCAGCTAACCCATTCTTTAGGTTTGAGCCTGCTCTTTATCCTATTGCGGCCCTATGGTGATGCTGCCAAAGCCGCCTTTACCATGGGCTTTACCTACCAGCAGGTAGCTATTATGCCCATCTTCGGCATAGCCCAGGCTACCCTGACTATGGCCGGACAGAATTACGGGGCACGTAATTCCCACCGCCTGAAGACCATCAACCACCGTTCATTAAGATTCAGCATAATTGTGTTAACCTTTTTCGCTCTCATCTTTATTACCGCGCGCCAGCCCCTGTCGCAGGTATTTTTAAAAAACAGCGACATGGTTTCCATAGGCAAGAATATGCTTCTGATCATCAGCCTGGGCTTTCCCTTTCTCGCTCTTCGCATTATTATTTCGAGCTTTTTCCAGGGTCTGGGCATGGGCGTGAAATCCCTTATCCTGAACCTGGCGCAGATGGTCCTCTTTTCCATTCCCCTGGCTCTGCTCTTTTCCCTCTTTTTCGGACTGAATGGGATCTGGAGCGGTATGGTCCTGGCAAACATCCTCACCGCCCTGCTGGGCTATGCCTGGTCTGCCAGGACACTGAAACAACTTGAAGGGGATAGGTCAGGCGGGTCAGGCACAGGTCAGGCGGGTGTAATTGGCTAACAAAGGCCATATCAAGGGGTTGTTAGCTGATCCGGCGGCCTGGTCAGGACACCCGGCCCCGGGGCGGCACCCTGGTACTCTCCGGTTATTCAGAAATCAATAATCTAAACCCCATAATGGTTCAGGATACCTATGCAGTGCACCTGGATGAACTTATTTTCAACAGCCTGATCAAGTTGAATGAAAGGTACGAGCCTTTGCCTGACCTGGCTGAATCCTGGCAGGTCTCAGCCGGCGGCCTGGTCTGGGACTTTAAAATTAAAAGGGGGGTGCTCTTTCACGACGGTAAAGAGCTTACGGCCGAAGATGTTGCCTTTACCTACAACGCCATTATCAACCCCCGGGTAAAGTCCCCCCACGCCTCGCTCTATGATATGGTAAAAAGCTTCAAGGCCGCGGGCAGATATATGTTTAGGGCGGAGCTGAATGAGCCCTATTCCCCCCTATTGTTTATCATGGATCAGCATATTCTGCCCGCACACCTGCTCGAGCAGAGTGAAACAGCCATGTATGATTTCGGCAGAAATCCCGTGGGCAGCGGGCCCTTCAAGTTCTCGGAATGGCGCAATGGAGAGATCATTCTTCTGGCCAATGACCGCTACTTTGAGGGCCGGCCCAACCTGGACCGGGTTATCCTGAAAAGCTTTGCCAGCCGCCTGAGCGCCTGGTCGGCCCTGATGCAGGGCAAGACTGATGTAGTAAGTGATCTTAATTTCGAGGATTTCCGTATAATCAGGGATGATCCCCGCTTTAAGACCTACGATTATCTCAGTTTTTTCTATTACACAATCCTCTTCAACCTGGAAGATCCCCTTTTTTCCGATAGAACCTTAAGAAGGGCTCTGGACC
>DRHE01000151.1 GCA_011049745.1 Spirochaetales bacterium
TCCAGAGAAATCATCGTCTCTACCATACAGCGAATCGCTACAGATATCAGCGCTGAAGTTACTATATCAATGGTCAGTCTGCCCAATGATGAGATGAAGGGTAGAATCATCGGACGGGAAGGCAGGAATATTAGAACCCTGGAAACCCTTACCGGGGTTGATATCATAATTGATGATACGCCGGAAGCGGTGGTCATTTCCTGTTTCGATCCAATCCGTAAAGAGATTGCCAGGGTTGCTTTAGAGCGCTTGATAACTGATGGACGCATTCATCCCGCGCGTATAGAAGAGGTGGTGGAAAAGGTAACTAAAGAAGTAAGTCAAACAGTCTTTGAAGAGGGCGAGAGGATACTTTTTGAGCTGGCTATTCATGGGTTGAATAACGAAGGAATCAGGGCTTTAGGCAGATTGCATTTTCGTACCAGCTACGGTCAGAATGTATTAAATCATTCTAAAGAGGTGGCTATTTTGGCCGGAATGATCGCGTCAGAAGTCGGTGCTGATGTGCAACTATCTAAAAAAGCTGCTCTACTGCATGATATAGGCAAGGGAATTGAAACGGACGGTGAAGGCAACCATGCGGAAATTGGAGCAGAGCTGGCCAAACGTATTGGCGAAGAGCCCAAGGTAGTTAATGCAATTGCTGCTCACCATAACGATGAGGAACCGAACAGCCTTGAGGCGGTAATTGTGCAGATAGCCGATGCTATTTCAGCTTCACGTCCCGGTGCCCGCCGGGAAACACTCGATGCTTATCTTAAAAGGCTGGAAAATCTGGAAAAAATTGCCCAAGGTTTCACCGGTGTGGAGAAAACCTATGCTATCCAGGCCGGCCGTGAATTGCGTATTATGGTTAATAATGACTCGGTAGATGACGCGGGCGCCCGTTCCCTTGCCAAGGATATTGCTAAGAAAATTGAAGCGGAATTGAAGTATCCGGGCAGAATAAAAGTAACGATTATCAGAGAAACGCGAATTATCGAGTTTGCGCGGTGATGCCGGTTATAAGAGTCCTGTTTTTGGGCGATGTAGTAGGTCAGTCCGGATGCAGGGCTCTTTTTATCAATTTAAAAAGTATTACAAAGAAGATCAAAGCAGATATGGTTATCGTCAATGGTGAAAACGCTAAAGAAGGTTTTGGCTTGACAGCTGAAATTATGACTGCTTTTTTCAAATCCGGTGCAGATGTAATTACCTCGGGCAACCATATCTGGCAGCATAAAGAGATCTATCCCTATTTAAAAAGTGAAGATAAACTGCTGCGCCCGGAGAATTATATTGAAAGTCTGCCTGGAAAGGGCAACTGTTTAATCAGCAAAAAGGGAATTATAATGGCAGTGGTAAATTTGCAGGGCCGGATGTTTCTCTCAGCCTTGCGCTGCCCCTTTAAGATCGGCAGGGAGACAGCTCGTCGCTTGTCGCGTGAGACAAAGATAATTATCGTAGATTTTCATGCCGAAAGCGTTGATGAAAAGGAAGCCCTGGCTTTATATCTTGACGGCCAGGTTTCCGCCGTAATTGGCACTCATACTCATGTGCAGACTGCGGATCAGCGTATATTGCCTGCAGGAACCGGCTATCTTACCGATGTGGGTATGGTCGGGCCACAGAATAGTGTAATAGGTATGAACCGGGAGATCGCCATACAAAGAGGCCTTACCCAGATGCCGCTGAAGATGGATGTTGTAGAGAAACCCGCGATAATTATGGGTGTTCTGCTGGAGATAGATGTTCAAAGCGGCAAAACCGTGGCAATAAAGCTCATTTCTGAAAATTCTTCAATGTGAAAAATTCCCTGATTAATGTTCTATCATTAAGATTTACGGAAATCCCGAGGAAAGAACTCTTTGCCCGTATTTTATGTGGTGAGGTTTTTGTAAGCGGGGAAAGAGTCCGAGATCCGGTATTAAAGGTGGCTGAAAATTGTGAGCTGTCCTTTGCAGCAAGGCGCAGGTTTGTTTCCAGGGGGGGCAAAAAGTTAGACTTTGTATTAGATAAGTGGAATATTGATTGTAAAGGCAGAAGTTTTATTGACGCCGGCTGTTCCACCGGGGGTTTTAGTGATTGCCTGCTGCAGAGGGGCGCGGCAGAGGTTGTTGCCGTAGATGTTGGTTACAACCTATTGGATTATCGTTTAAGAAAGGATAAACGGATCATTCTCTTTGAAAGGACAAACATTTTTGACTTAAGAGACAAGATTCATGGTTTAAAACCGGCTGCCGCGGTTATGGATCTCTCTTTTCGTTCTCTGCGCCGCGCCGCTTCTTTTCTGCTGGGGATTGTTGAAGAGGGTTGGATTATTGCGTTGGTGAAACCCCAATTCGAGTGGCGGAATCCGGATAAGGATTTTAACGGAGTTGTGTACCGTAAAGAATCCAGATATAAGATAGTGCTGGATACCATGAAAGAGCTGTGGCAGGAGGGGGCTTTTACCACTGGAATTGCATCATCACCGATCCTGGGCAGCAAAGGAAATACCGAATATTTTTTTCACCTGAAAAGATCAGAAGAAGCACCTTATCCTGATATACAGAAAAGATTAAAAGAAGAGGTATTAGAAGGAATTTCTGGATAGCGGTTTTTCTATGTAAACTCCCTCGGGACTCAAATATCTGGTACGCTTGCCGTCTATTAGTATCTGTACCTTTTTGATATTGGAAAACTCGGTTACAGAGAATACCACCTGCTTGATCTGGGCCAGAGCGCCTTCAGGACCAAGAGAATTAAAGCGAAAGCTCTCGTTGAAATCCAGGACAGCAGTATCTCCCTTTATAGAGATATTGTTGATGGCTGTATCCTGGGGTAATAAGGTCAATAGACCTTGATTGATTTCGGCTGCCAGCGGACCCTGGAGCAGGGTTTCCAGGGTAGCTTTTAAAGGCGCATCCAGGTATTGAACAGAGCGAATAACGCCTTTTAATGCTATTTCACCTTCGGAATTAACCTGGACGAAGAAAATCCGCGATCTGCGGGTATGAACAGGCTTTTCTTCTTGTTTTTCTTTATCCATTTCCTCCTCAACATGGAGCACAATATCAGTGTTTTCTTTGCTCCTTTTTTCTTCCTGTTCAGAGTCAGATTCATCCGGTTGTTGATAAGGGTTAATTACTACATTTATGCTGTCAGGATTATTATTTTCAGTAAATACATTGAAAAAGCCGGTGCTCTCTATTACCTTCCTGATGGTACCCCATTTAAAGAGAATGATTATAATAACCAGAAGAACCAGGGCCAGATAAAAAAGACAGCCCAGAGATGATTTTTTTCTTGCCATAATTAATATAATGATCGGTATATTCGCAAAATAGATTGATTTGACAGCATAGGAAAAAGCACTTATATTATCCAACAAATGGAACAATTAAAGGGCATAATGGTCTCTCCCGGTATTGCTATCGGAAGGGCCTATGTCTATGCTGAACAGAAATATTCCATTCCCAGGTATGATATTTCTGCCGATCAGGTTATCTATGAAGCCGAACGCTTCTTAGATGCCGTGCAAAAGGCCGGCGCCGAGATAGAAGCTCTTATAAAAGAAACCTCCGCGGCCGTGGGAGACGGAGAAAACAGCTTCCTTAATGCTCACCTGTTAATGCTGAATGATCCGGAATTCCATGAACGGGTTAATGAAAATCTAAAACAGAATAAGCAGAATGTTGAATGGATATTGCTAAAAGTTGCAGGTGAGATTGCTGCCAAGCTTGACTCCCTTACTGATGAATACTTAAGGGAGCGTGGAGATGATATTTATGATGTTTCCCAGCGCATAATAAGCCAATTGCTATGTATCCAGAAAATTTCTCTTGCTGATCTTGATGAAGAGAGTATTGTAGTAGCCCACAATCTACTGCCTTCAGATGCAGTTACCATGAATAAGCAGAAGGTAATCGGAATCGCCACCGATGTCGGGGGCAAAACCTCACACACCGCTATTCTGGCCAGATCTTTTGAAATACCCGCAGTATTGGGTCTTTCGAATATTACCCAATATGTGCAGACTGGTGACGAATTAATAGTCGACGGTACCAAAGGGCTGGTTATTGTAAAGCCTGATAAGAGGGAAATAAAGAAGTATTACAATACACTGGCTGAATGGCATAAGCATGAACTGCAGCTGTTGAACCTGAATAAACTCCCTGCAGAGACCCGGGATGGCAAAATGATTTCTCTGGAGGCTAATATCGAAATTCCAGAAGAGGTGGAATCAGTAATTGCTCATGGCGCGGATGGGATCGGTCTTTACCGTTCAGAATTCCTTTTTATCCGTCCAAATCGTTTTCCCACTGAGGAAGAACAGTTTCAAGCCTACCGCAGTGTCCTGGAGTCAGTAAAAGGAAAGAGTGTTACCATAAGGACCGTCGACCTGGGCGGAGATAAGGTAATACCGGGTTTCAATGGTATTAATGAGAGTAATCCGATCCTCGGGTGGCGGGCGGTACGTTTCTGTCTGTCCCGGCCGGATATTTTTAAAGCCCAGCTCCGAGCTATGCTGCGCTCCTCAGTTTACGGCAATTTAAAGATAATGTTTCCCATGATTTCAGGTATTGAAGAGCTGGAAAGTATCCTGACCCTGCTGGAGGAGACCAAGGATGAACTTAAAGGAAGGGATGTTCCCTTTAATAATGATATACCTGTAGGAATTATGATCGAAGTGCCTTCTGCAGCCTTTACCTCAGACATTCTGGCGCGGCAGGTGGATTTTGTTTCAATCGGCACCAATGATCTGATCCAGTATACAATTGCCGTGGACCGGGAAAATGAACGGATTGCCTATCTATATGAGCCTTTTCATCCTGCGGTATTGAGATTAATTAAACTGATAGTTGATAATTGCCACGAAAAAGGAATTCCGGTGGGCATGTGCGGTGAGATGGCCGGTGATCTTAACGCCGCGGTAATTCTGATAGGACTGGGCCTGGATGAGCTCAGCATGAGTCCCATAGTTATCCCGGAAATTAAGAAGATCATTCGTTCAATAACTATTGCCGAGGCTGAGGAAGTTGTGGGCACAATAATGGCTATGAAGTCTTTCCGGGAAATCGATATTTACATGAAACAGTGGTCGGGGAAACATCTTGACTTTATCTCCTATTAAAGAGCGGCTCTTTCGGGTTGCGATCCTGGGCAAACCAAATGTGGGCAAATCCACTCTTTTTAACCGTTTGCTGGGCCGGCGCCGGGCTATTACCGATCCTGCTCCGGGTGTTACGCGTGACCCGGTTGAGGCTGAATGTCTGATCAAAGGATCACGAATACACTTAGTCGATACGGGCGGCTATAAAGTAGAGATGAATGACCTGGAAAAAGAAGTTAGGGATCTGAGTGTTAAAAATGCCGAAGACGCGGACTTAATCCTTTTCCTGGTGGATGTGCGGGAGGAATTGAACAGAGAAGATCGTGAATTTATTGAAGGTTTAAGAAAATATCAGGAAAAACTTATCCTGGTTGTGAATAAGGTGGATAATTCCAAACTGGAACAGTCTTTCTGGAATTTCATGGAATTGGGTTTTGACCATGTTATCTGGATTTCCGCAGTTCATGGTAAAAATATTGAGAGCCTGAAAAACTTGATATTTAAAGAATATAATGAATCTTTTCAGGGAGAGGCCCCGAGCCTGAAGCCCGGTATCCGTCTTGCAATTCTGGGTAAGCCCAATACCGGTAAATCAACCCTGCTGAATTATCTGCTGAATGAGCAAAAATCCATTGTTTCTAAAGAGCCGGGCACAACCCGGGACACAATAGAAGGGCTTTTCAGATACCGTGATATAAATTTTCAGGTTATTGATACGGCCGGCATCAGGAGAAAAAATAAGGTAACTGATTCGGTTGAATATTATGCTGTAAACCGCGCTATAAAGAGTATCAATGAGTCGGATATAGTATTATTGATAATCGACGCCGGCAACGGCTTGTCTGAACAGGATAAGAAAATAGCCTCTCTGATAATTAAAAAGGGAAAAGGGATTATCCTGGTATTGAATAAGTGTGATTTGCTCCGAAGTGTACCCAATCAATTTCAGGCGATACAGGACCGGATACGATTTCTCTTCCCTGTTTTAGAATATGCCCCGATCCTGCCGCTATCCGCGCTTACAGGCGAGGGTCTGGAAAAAGTGCTTGCTACTGTTATTAGAATATGGCGTCAATTGAACCTGCGGGTAACTACACCGGCACTGAACCGCTGCCTGAAGCAATGGCTGATTCGTTATCCGCTGCCCACCAGGGGTAAAAATATAAAAATACGCTACGGTACCCAGATCGGGACTAATCCGGTGAAATTTATCTTCTTTATAAATCAGCGAAAGGGTTTTCCCCGTGTCTATCAAAAATATATGACAAATCGTATTCGTGAGGATCTAGGATTCAACAATGTACCGGTAAGCCTTGATTTTAAGGAGAGATTGTAGCAGCTGCAGTGAGAAAGTATACTATCAGTGAAGTCAGCAGTCTAATCGCTGTTAAAAGCCATGTTATCCGTTATTGGGAAGAGGAGATTCCCTTTCTCTCTCCCAGAAAGAATCTGGCCGGCAGGCGGGTATATACCGGCCGTGAGGTGCAGCTTCTCCTGCGTCTGAAACATTTACTGTATGATCAGAAGTATACAATCGAGGGCGCGAAAAAAAGGATCTGGCAGGAATTGAATTCTTCGGATTTGAACTATAAGTCGAAAATTGCAGAGATACGCAGCGACCTGATAAATATATGGTTTAAGGTCAGGGGGATCGCCAATGATGAATGAAGAGGAAGTTATTGAGAGCTTTTCTGATCTTGGGCAGGACTATCTTTTCGACTGCTGGACTGATTGGGATGAGCATAAGAAAAGCATACTGCTTGAAGAACTCGCTTCTCTTGATTTGAAGCTGTTATCTTCACTACAGAAATGCCTGCCGGAGAAAGAGGTCCCACCTTCGCTTTCCCCTCTTCCCTGTCTTTCCCATGAAGATATTATAAAGATGGATAAAGAAAGAGAGCTGGGCCGGGAATTGATCTCCGGAGGTAAAGCGGCTTTTCTGACTGTTGCCGGTGGCAAGGGCTCCAGGCTTAAGTTTAAAGGGCCGAAGGGGCTTTTCCCGATTTCTCCCATTCAAAAGCATTCTCTTCTGCAGATTTTCGCTGAAAAATTGCTGGCAGCAGAGATTCATTACCGGGTTCCGCTATTTTGGTATATTATGACCAGCCCTGCCAATCATGCGGAGATTATTAATTATTTCCGTAAAAATAGCTTTTTCGGCCTGGCTGAAGAACGTGTAAGCTTTTTCTCGCAAAGGCTAAATCCGTCGCTTTCCCCATCGGGTAAGCTTTACCTTAATCCGGCAGGAACAATATTGAAAAACCCCGATGGGCATGGGGGGGTAATCGGAGCGCTAATTCAGGATGGTCTCTTAACTCATATGGTGAAGCAGGGGATTGAAGAGCTATTCTATTTCCAGGTTGATAATCCATTGGTAAATATACCGGATCCGCTCTTTCTGGGTGTGCACCGGAGTATGGGCGCAGAGGTTTCTTCAAAGGTCATTAGAAAAATATCTGCAGATGAGAAATTAGGATCAATAGGTTTGGTGAATGGCAGAGCGGGTATTATAGAATATTCGGATTTAAATGAAGAGAGCAGGTACCTTCGGGATAAAGATGGAAACTTATCTTTCTCCCAGGGTTCCATTGCTGTTCATCTATTTAACGTAGCTTTTCTTAACCGGACTGATTTTGTTCTGCCCCTTCACCAGGCGCGTAAGAAGGAAGAAGTTCTAATACCCGGCAGTAATGGCTGTATCCTTAAGGAGGTGGAAGTTATTAAATTTGAAAAGTTTATCTTTGATATCATACCACTGGCTGGTAAAGCAGTTTTTTATGAAACCCTGCGTGCGGATGAATTCGCACCACTAAAAAATAAGAGTGGGGTAGATTCAATAGAAACCTGTACCAGAGGTTATATTGAAAAATATGCTCTCTGGCTTGAAGAATGCGGTGTGCATGTACTCAGAGATGAAGAGGGAAGATCAATTTATCCGATAGAGATCAGCCCTCTCTATGCTTTAAATAGAGAGATATTGAAGAAAAAGTTGAGCCATACCGTAAATAGAATCAATGACCAGGCACTTTTTATTTAATACCGTTATTCTTTTCCTGATCCCGGCAGTGTGCCCGCTTTGGGCGGAGAACTCATATTCAGCGCCTGACTTAAGCTTATTTTTTGATATCCATACAGTGGAAGAGAATTACGAATACAGGCAGCGTCTGAAATCGTTGATTACCGCACCGAAAGAGGAGGTCCTTAAAGCCCCTTCCCGAATATTTACTCAAGGCCTAACCGCCCAAAGGGTGAAGTTCAGGGTTGAAACCAGGGGGAACTCTTTTTATCTTCTTTTTTTAAATGAGAAAAATCGAGTTTTTCCAATTGCCGGCAGAGGCAATTATATAATCAAAAGGGGCCTGGAAATGGGAGAATTTAAACAGATAAAGATCTTTTACCGTAATGATCCGGGATCCTTTATCAGGATCTTTCCGGCAGGCGAGAGATCGGAAATGGATGTCTTCCTCTTTGGCAAATCCGTCTATAACAAGACTATTCTGCCCCTGCCGCTGGAAAATTTCTTAACTCTGTCCTTTTCCAGGGTAATAGCCCTTTCCGGCTCGGTGTTGAAGTGGCCGCTTTTACTTATGCGCGGTGATAGAGAGCTTGACCGCCGGATAGAGGATATTATATCCCTTCTCCGGGCAAGGCTCCCCTTTCTTGAAGATACTGATGATGGGGCCCAGGATTCAGAAGGAAGTTTTGTTCTTATAAAGAATGGTGTAAAACAGGAAGATGCGGTTAACGGCGGCTTTAATTGTTCCGGCTTTACCAAATGGATAACCGATGGCTTCTATTATCCGCTTACCGGCAGCTACCTGGATATTGAGAGGCTGAAGGTAAAGCACCTGGATTTTCGTGGAAACCGCTGGAGCCTGCCGTACGAAGAGGAACGGGATCCTTACTTCGGCCTGGATTGGTCAAGGAATTTAGCAGTTAACCTCATCACGGCCCAATCCGGAGCGAAGGAGCAGCAAAGCCCAGTAGACCCGGAGAGCGCTGACTTAAGACGTGTTGATTTTTTTTCTTATATTGAAGATGTGGGCTATCCTGTAGCTGATCTGGAAACCCTGCTTTTTGCAGCTGCTTTCCGAAATCCGGGTATTGTTTACCTGGGATCCATCAATTCGGAGTATGGAAAAAAGCCAAGATTACGCCAACATTTTCATATAGTAGTGCTTCTACCCTATTTTACCGCTAACGGTGATTTTAGAATCGCGGTGATGGAGCGGAATAGTGAAAGCAGTATCGCCTCTTTGATAAAGCGGTACCCGGCTGACTTTATACATTTGGTCCGCCTCGATGCCCGTGGAGTATTCCAGCCGCCACCTGAAGGTGTGGTTGAATAAAGGCTGATAATTCTATATTCTTTACCACAATATGGCGGTTAAAGCGGTAGCCTTTGATCTTGACGGCACCTTCTATCCCTATTCACGCATGTTCTCTATCTCTATTTTCCTGGCCTTATGTCATCCCTGGTTTCTCTTTCAGTTTTCCCGGGTTCGAAAAGAGATACGCTCAATTCGCCCGGTTGATAATTTCAGAGAGCTTCAGGCGGAACTTCTGGCAGAGCGTTTAGCTATTACCCGGGAGAGTGCTAAAAAAGCGATCGAACGAATTATTTATGATAAATTTGAGAATCTTTTCCGTTTTATGAAACCATTCCCTCACTTGACGGTGACCCTGGAAGAGCTTAAAGGCGCGGGATACAAGCTGGCTGTACTCTCTGATTTTCCTGTAAAGCGTAAATTGAGTTACCTGGGATTGGCTGGATTGTGGGACTATACCCTTTCTTCTGAAGAAACAAATTATTTGAAACCCAATAGAGAGCCATTCCTGAAAATTGTTGAAACACTGAAGGTTGATCCCGGGGAAATACTTTTTGTCGGGGACAGGTACCATTATGATGTTGTCGGCGCTCGCCAGGTTGGTATGAAAACAGCTCATTTTACCCGTATTGCCGAAGCAAATGGGCTGGCGGATTTTACTTTTAACAGTTATAAAGATTTTTTTGAATTGGTGAATAATATTTAATATAATTGACAACCGCGGTTGTGCGGGTTAGAATATTATAAAGCTATTGTGCGTGGGGGGGGGGGGATAATGTTTTTCTCATTTGGTAACCTTCTTACCGTCCTTATCGTTTTCATAATTCTTGTTATCTACAGACAGTTGGACCGGAACAACCGCTCATTGGAGAAGGTCAAACGGTATTCAGATCATGTTATAAAGAATATACAAGGGTTTGTTGATGACAAGACTGCCGAACTGCGCGATATATCCATAGAATTGCAGGTTAATCTGAAAACCGGCAAAGAGATCTTGAATAAGATAAGGGGCGTTGAGCAAGGACTTAAACAGAGGGCCGGCGATATCGACAGTATCGGGAAACGAATATCCGACTATGACAGGGTGCTTAAAGATCTTATAGACATGACCGCCAGGGTGGAAAATAACTTAAAAGGCATTCAAAGTGAGTCCCGTTTTGTAGATAACGTGGGCAGGCAGATAAAGGAGGCGGTAGCTAAAATAGCTGCAATAGAGAAATCTATTCCGGTAATAGAGGCTAATTTTGTCGAAAGCGCCAGGCAGCATCTTAACACACTGAAAGAAGAGGCTGTGAGCGATATGCAGGACAGGGTGAATTCTATATCAGCCGAGGTAACTGAGGCTTTAGAGCAGGTCAAAGACTTCTCAACCTATATTACCCGTTTAGAGGGAAGGAGCGAAGCCCTGGAGAATGAAACTATAGAATCGCTTGAGGATATTTTCAACAATTACGAGTTAAAGGCGCAGGGTAAAGTTAACAGCCACCTGGAGAAGTTCACCTTAAATTTGAATACCATGGTTGTCGAAGCAGAAAAAAGGATCAAAGAACAGGAACTGGTAATGGCAGAAGCGGCTAAAAAAGGAGAGGCTCTGGAGCATCAGATATTTATTGCACTTAAAGAAAAGATTTACAGCGATGCCCGGCAGGTAAAGGAACACTGTAAAATTCTGGAAGGTAATCTCTCAGAGGCAAGGAGCATTGAGCAGGAATTGAATTCCCGCATTGCCGGTTTTACCGGTGATCTGGAAGAGTTTAAAGTCACTTTCTCCCAAAGCATGGAAAAACTCGGTAAAGAGCTGGAGGTCAGGGTCTTTGAGCAAATTGAACACCGGCTGGGAGATTATGAAAGTGATGTTGATTACCGATTCAAGAAACTTGAAGATGTGCATATCGATATCGAAGCTATGGAGAAGAATCTCCGCCAGGTAATGGGAAAAATGTCTCTCGCTTTGAAAAAGGATTTCGAAGCGGCTTCCCACTCTCTGGAGGAAGAGGGTCAGAAAGAAAGTGAAAAGGCGGATGAAAGATTCAAGATATTGAAAGGGGAGATGAAAGAGCTGGAAGAGGAGCTGGCCGAATTGAAATTAAGAGCATATCAGACAGTTTCTGAACAGCTTCAAGTATTTGAAGATGATTTTTTCAAAGGTTTGAAAAAGAAAAACCTTGATATGGAAGAGCGGCTGCGGGAATGGCAGCGGAGTATGGATAGCAGGATTTCAGAGATAGCTCAAACTCAAGTATCTGAAAGAGAGGAGGCTGAAAAGACAATCCTTGATCAGTTGCGTAAGCAGTATGAGGCAAGCAGGGCGGAGGTTGGTATCTGGCAGACAGAACTCAAACAGCAGTTCACTGAAGCAGAATCTGAGATTGAAGCAAAGATAAAGGGTTTTCAGAGTGGATCTGAATCCACCATTGAAACTATCCGTAATTCCTTTAACAGCGAGCGTGATGATCTGGTGCTTTCAACTAAAGTGGAAAGGGCGGAATTGAAACTATCATTAAAGGAAATAGCAGCTGAAACCCGTAAATTGCAGAAAGAGCTGCAGGAAAAGACGGAAACCGCTACGAGAGATTTTCAGGGAAAGCTGAATGTTTTTAGCGCTGATTTCAAAAGCAGCATGCGTGAGCTGGGGGGGAATCTGAGTGATATGGACAAACGGCTCAAAGATTTCACCTCTCAGACAGGAATATTTGAGCGCGCTGATACCCTCAAGTTATCTTTAGAGGCAAAGATTGAGGAGATGAAGATCGAACTGAATGATTTAAAGGAACAGCGCAAAGATATAACTGAAACACGCAAGCAGCTCTTGAATACAAAAAGACTGGCTGAAGATATTCAGGGCAGGGTTGCCCGCTTCATTTCTGAACGCAGAAGAATTGAAGATATGGATTCCAACTTTAAAAAACTCTTAACAATATCCACTGATGTAAACTCTCGGATTGAAGCAGTGCACTCCAGCCAGGATAGTCTGCAGGAAATTCAGGCCAGAATACGTGAGCTGGAAAATCTGGAAAAAGCAATGGAAAATCGTTATGAGCGCCTGGAAAAGAAGAAGGCTATTTTAGAGGTTACCACTGAGGGAGTGGATAAGAATTTTCAGATGCTGGGAACCCTCGAAAAGGGTTTGAAGGAATCATCTTCTGAATTGATGGCTTTAAAGCAGGAAATTGAAATCCTGTCCACCAATAAAGAGAAAGCCGATGCTGTGGTGGATAAACTGAATAATCTGGATGATGTGCTCACTCATCTGGATGATCGTATCAAAAAATTCGAGACTTCGCGTGATTGGTTGGCGCGCACGGAAACCCGCTTTGAAAAGGTAAGCAGGGATGCACAGGAGCAGGTTCAGCTTCTACAGAGTATATTAAAGGCGCAGAGCAGCGGAAAGGAAAATGATAAGGGTGCTCCGCCTCTAAGCCAGAGAGAGACGGTAATTAAGCTGGCCCGGCATGGCTGGTCAGCCATGGAAATCGCAAAACAGACCAAATTGAGCAGGGGCGAAGTTGAATTGATCCTTGAATTAGCGCCAAGGGGTTAGGAGCTATAGAATGTCCATTACTATTGATTACAGCCGTATGGTGCCGGCTGCAGATCCGGAGAAAGTTAAAGACTATGCCGGTAAGATCGCGGCAATTGATGAGACGCTTAAGAATAAACGGGCGGCAGGAGATCTGCCTTTTTATGATCTGCCTTACCGGAATACCGCTGATATTGAAGGTTATGCGGCGGGGATAAGGGGCAGGTTTAAAAACCTGGTGGTACTGGGAATCGGTGGTTCCGCCCTGGGGCTGATCGCCTTAAATTCTTCCTTAAGGAGTCCTTACCGGGATGCTGTACTTGATCCTGAGCTATATGTACTGGATAATATCGATCCGGAAAGGCTCTACCGGGTAATGCAAAAGCTTGATCCAGCTGAAACCCTGGTAAATGTGATTACCAAATCGGGAAGCACAGCGGAAACCATGGCCTCATTCCTGATATTCCGTAAGTGGTTAATTGATGGTGTTGGTGAAAATGGTTATCGGGATAGATTAGTAGTTACCACTGCCAGGGATTCAGGCTCGTTGCGGCAGATAGCCGATAAAGAGGGGCTGGTCAGTTTTGAGGTGCCCGAGGGTGTGGGGGGAAGATTTTCAGTGCTGACACCGGTGGGGCTGCTCCCCGCTGCTTTGATCGGGATCGATATTAAGGCTCTGCTAGCCGGCGCTGCGGCTATGGATAAACGCCTTCTAAACTCCACCCTCTTAAAGAATCCCGCTTATCTCGGGGCGGTAATGCATTATCTTGCTTATCTCTCCGGTCGTTGTATTTCGGTGATGTTCGCTTACGGTGACCGGTTATTAGATCTCGCTGACTGGTATCGCCAGCTTTGGGCAGAGAGTCTGGGAAAGCGTTACGACCTCAATGGAATAGCTGTAAACGTGGGGCCGACCCCGGTAAAGGCTCTGGGGGTAACTGATCAGCATTCCCAGGTTCAGCTTTATAAAGAGGGGCCCGATGACAAGGTTTACACTTTTCTAAAGGCAGAGAACTTTGAGAATACTATTGAAATTCCCAGGGCTTTTGAGGGCAACGAGGCTGTCTTCTATCTGGGAGGCCACACTATAAATGAGCTTTTCAATGTTGAAGAAATGGCTACCGAAGTAGCTTTGGTCAAGGAAAAGAGGCCTTTGACAGCTATAAGTTTTTCAAAGGTAACCCCTGATGAAGTCGGCGAGTTTTTTTATTTTTTTGAGGTTCAGACAGTGGCAATTGGGGCGCTTTTTGGTATTGATCCCCTGGATCAGCCCGGAGTAGAGGAGGGTAAGCACTTTGCCTATGGGCTGTTAGGCCGATCCGGATTTGAGGATAAAAAGAAGGAATTTGCCTCTTTTACCACTGGCGATAAAGCGTTAATATTTTAATTGTATACCTTTAGATCTATTTCCTATTAAAAAAGACTTGACTGGTGATTAACCGCCTTATTATCTTATCTTAAAGGAATTTCATCGCAGTACAATGCTGGCATATGCCATCTTCGACTGCAATGGCTTTAGATTCTTGCTAAAATAACAGGATATTATGCTGTCGTAAGCATATACAGGTATAGTAATGTCAAAACGAAAACCCAAAGAAGCTGATAAGAAAATATCGATTCCTGAAATGGATAAACAGGCAATAGATGTAGAAGAAAACCAGGAAGCAGAAACTGCAGATATCCTGGGCTCTGACATGAGTAACGGCGATCATGCGGAGGAGCCGGATAATATAATTGGAGAACTGCAGGAACATAGCCGGGAGCTGGCTGAGGAGAACAGTTACCTTAAAGACCAGCTTTTAAGAAAAACTGCTGATTTTGAAAATTTCAGAAAGAGGATGTTAAGGGAAAAGGAAGATGGCATAAGATATGCCAATTCCGCCCTACTTCTGGATATAGTCCCGATAATTGACGATTTTGAGCGGGCCATTCAGGCAGCTGCTGAAACCGAAGATTTTCATTCCTTTCATCAGGGTGTGGCCATGATCGAGAAGCAGTTGGTAAGTATTTTAGAACGAAACTGGAGTTTAAAGCGGTTTATATCCCTGGGAGAGGAATTTGATCCGGAAAAACACCAGGCAATAGCAATAGAAGAAACGGATAAATATGAAACAGCAATAATTCTGGAGGATTATCAGAAAGGATACTACCTGCAGGAGCGGGTTTTAAGGCCCTCCAAGGTTAAGGTAGCTAAACCGATTTCCCCAGGTTAGAGCAGCGACAAAACCGAATCAGAAATCAAAAGGAGTGAGTAATGGGAAGAATTATTGGAATTGATCTCGGGACTACCAATTCATGTGTAGCGGTAATGGAGGGTGGAGAACCTGTTGTTATACAAAATTCTGAGGGGCAGCGCACAACTCCCTCTATAGTAGGTTTTACCCAGAAGGATGAACGCCTTGTCGGCCAGCCCGCCAAGAATCAGATGATCACCAATCCCGAAAATACAGTATATTCTATTAAACGTTTTATGGGCAGGCGGTATAAAGAGGTTCCCGAAGAGATAAAGATGGTGCCTTATAAAATTATCGATGCCGGTAGTGATGTGCGTATCAATATCCGGGACAAGAAGTACAGCCCGCCCGAGATTTCAGCAGCCATACTGCAGAAAATGAAAAAAACCGCGGAGGATTACCTTGGCGAAACCATAACCGAAGCAGTTATCACCGTACCGGCTTATTTTAATGATGCCCAGAGACAGGCTACTAAAGACGCGGGAAAGATAGCCGGTCTTGAGGTAAAACGGATTGTAAATGAACCTACCGCTGCTTCGCTGGCCTATGGCATGGCCAAAGAAGATAAGGAAGAGAAAATCGCTGTCTATGATCTGGGCGGCGGCACCTTTGATATCTCTATCCTTGAGCTGGGTGAGGGGGTTTTTGAGGTAAAGTCTACCAATGGAGACACTCATCTGGGAGGTGACAATTTTGATCAGCGTGTTATGGACTGGCTTATAGAGAATTTCAAGAAAGATTATGGAATTGACCTTTCAAAGGATCGAATGGCTCTTCAGCGTCTTAAAGAGGCTTCGGAGAAGGCTAAAATAGAGCTTTCAGGCACCCAGTCAACGGAAATAAATCTGCCCTTCATAACTGCTGATTCCTCCGGTCCAAAACACCTGCAGTATACTCTTACCAGAGCTAAATTCGAACAGATGGTTGAAGACCTGGTGGAGAAAACCAGGGGCCCCTGCCTGACTGCATTAAAAGATGCCGGAGTAAAAGCTGCAGATATCAACGAGGTTATTCTGGTGGGGGGCCAGACCCGGATGCCCGCGGTGCAGGAACTGGTAAAGAAATTATTTGGAAAAGAGCCTCACCGGGGGGTCAATCCGGATGAGGTGGTGGCTATGGGCGCCGCCATACAGGGAGGCATTCTGGGCGGGGATGTGAAAAATATCCTGTTATTGGATGTCACGCCTCTTTCCTTAGGGATTGAAACCCTGGGAGCTGTTTTTACCAGATTGATTGAACGGAATACGACCATACCAACCCGTAAGAGCCAGATATTTTCCACCGCGGCTGATAATCAAACTGCAGTCTCGATTAATGTGCTCCAGGGTGAAAGGGAAATGTCAGCTCAGAACCGGACCCTGGGCCGTTTCGATCTGGTGGGCATACCGCCGGCGTCGCGCGGCGTGCCTCAGATAGAAGTTGCCTTTGATATCGATGCAAATGGGATTGTGCATGTGTCGGCCAAGGACCTGGGAACGGGTAAAGAACAGAAGATACGTATAGAGTCTTCTTCCGGGCTTTCTGATGAAGAGATCCAGAAAATGGTAAAAGATGCGGAAATCCATGCTTCTGAAGATAAGAAAGAAAGAGAAAAAGCGGAAGTGCGCAATGAAGCGGATAATCTGATGTATACCACGGAAAAATCTCTTAAGGATTATGGCGATAAAATAAGCGATGAAGAGCGTAAGAAAATTGAAGATGCAGCAGCTGAATTAAAAAAGAGTATGGAAGCCGATGATCTAGGGCAGATGAAGAGCAAAGTTGAGGACCTCAAGCAGGCAGCCTATAAGCTGGCTGAAGAGGTTTACAAGAGTACTCAGCCACAGGGTGAAGCGGGGGGCGCTGGTGCTCCGGGCGGGGATGGCGATCAAACTCAGTCAGCCGGTACGGAAGCTGCCGCTACCGCTGCTGATAAGGCTGATAATGTTGAGGATGTGGATTACGAGGTTGTAGACGAAGATACAAAGAGTAACTAAATCCAAGTGAAGAAAGATTATTACGAAATCCTTGGAGTGCAGCGAAGTGCAGCCAAGGATGAGATAAAAAAAGCCTACCGGCGTCTCGCTGTGAAGTACCACCCTGACCGTAATCAGGGAAACAGAGAGGCCGAAGATAAGTTTAAAGAAGCAACTGAAGCTTATGAGGTCCTGGCAGATGATAAGAAGCGTCAGGCATACGACCAGTTCGGTTTTGCAGGAGTGGAAAGTATGGGCGGGCCTGCTCCCCAGGATTTTTCCACAATATTTCAGGGCTTTGAAGATATCTTTGGCGATTTTTCCGGTTTTTTTGATTCCTTTTTCGGCGGCACAACGCGTAGTGGAGGCAGCCGCCGCAGTTCCTCTCGCCGGGGTGCGGATCTGCGTTATGATCTGAAAATCACCCTGGCTGAAGCGGTATTCGGCACCAAAAAGGAGCTTTCCTTTAATCACAATGAAACCTGTACCGCGTGCAATGGCAGCGGCGCTGATCAGGGAACAGGTAGAAAAGTATGTCCCACATGTGGGGGCAGCGGCCAGGTAAGGCGTAGTTCCGGGTTCTTTTCAATTGCCTCGAGCTGCCCGACCTGCGGCGGTAGTGGCGAGATTATAGAAAAACCATGCCGGGTATGCAGCGGTCAGGGGCTGGTAATAAAAAACCGTAAGATCAAGGTTACTATACCTGCCGGTATAACCAGCGGAAAAAGAATACATATAGCCGGGCAGGGTGACGGTGGTATAGATGGAGGTCTCCCTTGGGATCTCTATGTATATCTTCAAGTTTCAGCTCACGAGTATTTCGAACGTGATGGAAGCGATCTATACTGTGCAGTCCCGGTTTCAATAAGCCAGGCTTCCCTGGGTGCTGATATTCTGGTTCCCACGCTGGAAAACGGCAGGAAAGTCAGGGTAAAAGTGCCGCCGGGTACTCAGAATGGTAAAATGCTGCGGCTGCGTAATGAGGGTGTAACTACATTGAATAATCCTAACAGAAAAGGTGATCTTTACATAAGAATACAGGTTCGGACCCCGACCAGGATGTCAGCCAGAGCCAGGGCGTTGTTAAGAGAGTTTGCTGAAATATCAGAAGAGGAATCCACTCCGAAGCCTATCAGGTTGTCTGATCTTAAGTAGCAATATATAATATTATATTATGCCGAAAACAGATGGCTGATATTATCAAATGGGCTCAGGTTTCTCTTGCTGCTATTATTATAGCGCAAATTCTGCTGCTGGTTCTACGATACCCCTATAAGAAAAAGAAGCGGGAGTTCTTCTGGTTCTCATCCCTATTATTTTTAATCCTATTACGTACCCTACTCCTTTACAATAACGGTATTACGGGAGCAGCTTCTTTCACTCTACTCTGGGCTGGTGGCGGCTATCTGGCTGAGATATCCAATCAGAAAGGCTGCCTGATCTGGCACCTGGCAATGTTCTGCCTGATAATAATTTATCTATTGGCAGCCTTTCTCGGTTTTGCAGGAAGTATGCCTTTTTATGCTCTATTTATATTTCTTATTCTTCTGACATCATTATACCCAATACGGTTGTTGTATGATTATTTCAAGAGCACCCATTCGGCGGTCTTTATTTACTTCCTGATGGTTGCTGTTTTCTGGCTTTTGGGCGCCGGATACGATTTTCTCAGTCCTGTCATGGTTTTTCCTCATCTGGAGATCGCTCTGTGGATCTCATTCCTTTTTATAATCGGCACGGGCTACCTGCTGGCCCAGGAGGGTTACCTGAGGCATTATGGTTGGCAGACCACTTATGCCCGTATGGATCTGCAGGAGAAAAGGATGAAAAATACCTATTCACGCTTGATTCATACCGAGAATACTCTTTTTTTACAGGACAGATTGATAGCCTCAGGTTTTCTGGCTGCCGGCACCGCCCATGAGTTTAAAAATGTACTTTCTTCACTCAAGGTTACGGCTGAGCATGCTCTGGCCAGTGATGAGATCATGATAAAGCAGAGATCTCTGCAGGTTATATTGGAGCAGTTGGAAATGGGCAGAAAGGAGGTCAGTGACTTCCTTGATAAGCTGGTACAGGAAGGAAGAGGGAAGCCGGAGTTGGTTAACCTGAAGGAGGATCTCAGATATATACTTGGACTGGTTAGAGCCACTTACCGCCGGGAGGGGATCAGGGTTATTAATGAGATCAATGCCGATCTGGCGGTTATTATACGTAAAGGTGAGCTGGAACAGGTTTTACTGAACCTCATTCGCAACTCGGTGGCGAGCCTCCGAAAGAAAGAGAAAAAGGGCTCTCTGCTGATCAGGATCAAAGCTGCCAAATCAGAGAGTGAAGTTTCCCTCGATGTTATTGATAATGGCTCCACCATTACCCCTGAGCTGAGTGCTGCGATTTTCAAGAAGAATACCGGCTTTGGTCTATATATTTCCAGAATGCTGATTGAGCGAAATGGCGGCTATTTGGAATATATCCCCCTGGAAGAGGGGAGCTGTTTTCGGATTATTCTTCCTCTTTCGTGAGTGAAGTTATGAGTCTAAAACGCGCCGCACTGATTCCAACAGCTTGAGTATTTTAAAGGGCTTCTGAATGAAATTTACTTCCCCATCAAGAATACCGTGGTGGGCAATGGCGTTTTCCGTATAACAGGAAACAAACTGAATAGGTAGTATGAGAAAAAGGTTCTGGATAAGCCAAAAGGGAAAGTGCGAATGGCTCTCAGCTTAAGTTTTATATTCGATGGGGATACTTCCTGTTTTTTTTCTGCGCAGCTCAGAAGAACTATTTTTGCTCAATGCTTTAATTGTTTAAGAATCTCAAAATATCTGTATTTACCGGAGAATAATAGCCCGAAACCCTTATTTCTCTGGGCTTATGATCCCCATCGCAGTCTTCGACAGCAATGGACTTAATATTTCTTGCTATAATAATTAGATTTTGAGCTATCATAGCATATCTGGTTAGAAATATCTAAAAGTTAAAGCTATTCTACAGCCGGATGAAATAATTCACCCACACGATGCTGGAGCATCGAAGGGCTCCAAACCTAGATCATCAAGAATGAGTAGATCCTGCTTTTGGATCCTGGTAAGCTCTCTCAGATAGCTCCCATCAGCTCTGGCGAGCTTCAGGCGCTTAAAGAGCTTTGAACAGGAGAAATAACCCGTTTTGAAACCATACATGCAGCCCTGATGTCCCAGAGCCTGTGCAAGGAATGATTTTCCCGCGCCAGTGGGCCCTGTTAGAAGAACAATTTGATGACGTTCGATCCAGCTTGAATCTGAAAGCCGCAGCAGCATGTTCTTGTCAAGGTTTCTAGGCAGCCCAAAATCAATCTCCTCAAAGGAGGCAGAGTAGCGAAACCGAGCTGCTTTGATCAGCCGCTGAATTTTGCGATTGTGCCGGTCCTCCCACTCTGTATCCACCAGATGGCTCAAGAGCTCATCTGGGGTGAATGAATGCTTCACTCCAGTCTCCATGGTGGCCCGGAAGGCCCTGGCCATCCCGTGAAGCCTCATGTTTTCCAGCTTATTGATTGTTGCCTGGTTATTGTTCATACAAATTCTCCTCTTTCTTTCTTAGATTTTAATTGTAGTACTTGCTGCCCCGGATGTTTTCATGATCCGTGATGGTCGAGATCAGCTCCAGTTGCGGTTGCTTTTCTTCTTCCATGCCCAGCTTTATCATAGTTTCTATCCGCTTTAATGAGCAGGTTCCAAACTTATTCGCCTTCCTACAGGCCTTATTCAGCCTCTTATCCCCATATTTCCTGGCCATGCTCAAAATACCCATACATACCTTGAAGGCCTGCTCAGGATGTTTCCGGCTTTTAATCACATTCTCAATCACCTGATCAACTTCTTCCCCGATTGATTTTGCCCACCTGTGTATTCTCTCAGGGTTCCACTGTGAATAAAATCGATGATTGGAAGGCATATGCTCAGGAATCGTTGAGTATCCATTCGGTGTGCGGTCACGTTTGTGCTGGCCTACCCGCATGTTGTCGTAATACAGCGCCACAATCCTGTCATCGTAGACCATCCTCACTTTGGTCTTTGGCTTTTTCCGATACAGGTAGTGAGGTACGCTGTAGTAATGCAGGTCTTCCCGCAATTCTACATGATAGTTGAACTGAACATTCCTCCAGATAGTCGTTTTCATCGGATACCGTTCA
>DRHE01000152.1 GCA_011049745.1 Spirochaetales bacterium
AACTACTTCCCTGCAAAAATCTCCTAATTTCACTAAAGCATCTTCAACTTTAACACCCTCAAGATATTTATTACCCTCCAATTTATCAAATTCCATTACCTCATTACCGTTTAAGCATTTCAAGCCGTCCTCCTGCAGGTCTTCAATAAGATCTTCGGAGAATTTCACCAGGCTCCTGAAAAACCGGTCGCCGTCAAGAAATAGATTTCTTTTCTTCTTAAAAGAGCGCTGCCGCATTTCCTTTTCATGGGTACCCTCAAAGCTGTCAATGCGGGCAGCATCTTCCTTGAAATCCTTCAGCCGGTGGGAAATACTGCCAAAGCGATGGTAAAAACTGTCCCGTTCTATTGAATGCTTAAAATCCAGCTTGAGCCTTTTTTCACTTAAGAAGGTAAGAAACTCCTTCTCAAAAAAATTTAGATAAAGCAAAAAACGCAAGAGCTCCTTTCCGAATAAGTCGAGTTCAGCATCATCATCACTTCTATTATCCTGCTCAACAAGATCGCCCAAATAAGGAAAGTCGTCTAATTCATCTTGAAGCTGTGGTTCAGCCAGCTCTTCACTATCGATTACATGAAAAGATTCGAGTTTCTCGCGATATTTTTTAAGCCGTTTTAATTCCTTGCTCACTCGATCGAGTTGATAGGGATCCGAACTGCTGCGGTATACGGATTCAAATTGACGTATCAACTTGTTTATATTCTTAAGTTCTTCCTCCGGTTTCATCGATTCAATCTAACACGTACAGGTTTTTCCTTCAAGCTTTACCTTACTTAAGAAAAAAAGCCCCCAAAGACAACTCTGAGGGCTTAAAGCCGATTATTTAAAATCAGTGATCACCAACCATCTGCCATATCATCCGGATCGCGATATTCTTCATCAAACATATCAGTTACAGCCCGCAGGTCATCGAAGTAAATATAGTAACTGCCATAGCTCTCCATTAAGTTGCTCTCCACCCTGAATCCTACGAACTGTATTCCTCTGAGATTGCTAAAGTGGTGTTCGCTCTGAATTATCCTGGGCGGAACAGCTACAGCCAGTTTTTTCCAGCCCATAAAATTAAGCTTACCAATGGAAAGCTCCTGCTCACGGCCCAAATAATCTCTTATCAGAATTTTTAAAACGTGATTATAATTGCGCCCCACCACCCAAACTGAAAGGGTCTTGGTTATTCCTTCAATGGGCAGCGGTTTGACCGGAAATACGGCAAAAGATCCCATATTTCTCTTTATATACTGCACTTTCGCGCCTAATACGTATTTGTCCCGTTCTTGAACATTGCTCTCCTCTTCCCCGGCGATCGCTTCCTTAGCCAGGGGCCCGCCTTCAAACCTCCTGATCTGAATAAAGCCGTCATCCACAGGCATGGCGCTGTTCCAGTAGGCTACATCCTCGAATTTAGTAACCGAAACTTCGACCAGTTTCTGTTGAGCTGAATCTACTCCTATACTTGCCGGATCAGGTCCTCCCACCGCCTGAGAAAAGGATAGGGAAGTAACTAGAAGCAGTAAACTCAAAGTAATAATGATTATTTTTTTCATCTTCACTCTCCTATCAGTTGGTTCCAGAGCCCCAGATTTCGCTGACCATATAATCTTCAGCCAGTTCATCGCCGTCAAATCGCTCTTCAAAACGATCGGTTAATACCTTGAGCTGGTCAAAGTATATATAAAAATCATCTACCTTTTCTTCCGGCCTGGTCCAGATTACCAGTTTCGTTAATACCAGCCCCTGGTAAATAGGCGGATAGGGGCGCTGCTGCTGAATAGAAGTCGGTATATTCACACTGAGGTTCTTCCAACCGATAAAGTTGAGGTCACCCAGGGGCAGTACATGGTCCATGCCAAGATAATCACGAACATGCGCCTCAAGGTAATAATTATGATTGGAACCCCAGACCCACATATCTATTAGCTGGATCCTGCCTGGGAACTTGATCGGTACAACTTCAAAACCATCCCCTTCACCAGTGCCGGGGACAATCTCCAGGTAATTGTAGGCTTTCCGCAGAAAACTTCCATGAATACCTAAAGACTTCCGGTTAGGATCTTCTTCCGTTCTTCTGAAGATTGCATTTGGCCAGGCACCGACATACCGCATTTCCCACAATTCTTTTCCCGAGCTATCGATGCCAAATTTGCTGGGAAAGAGTTTCCATGAATACATAGGCGGGTCATCAAAGTGCTCAATTACCTCTGAAACAAGATTTACAGTCTTTTCACCGGCAAACGCCGAAAAGACCACTGCTACTAGTAATAGAGATATCAGAAGGCACCTGGAAGCTATATTACCCTGCTTCATCGCTTTCTCCTTCTAATTGCTTTAGTTAGTACGAATTATATGAGTATCGATCACCTTTGTCAAATATTTTTCTTCAAATACGTCTCTGTATTAAAGTTTTATCTCCATATTCTAAAAATCTTACTTAATCCTTAGTCAGACATAACTGATAATTCTCCTCGGCAAGATAGGAGCTGCGCACATAAGGAGCGGCAATTACCTGCTTAAGGCCATGGTTCAGGGCTCTATCCTCGAGCTGCCGGAATTCTCCGGGTGAATAATAACGTTTTACCGGAAGATTATTCCTGGATGGCCGCAGATACTGGCCGATAGTCAGTATTTCCACACCCGCATGCACCAGGTCGGTAAAGAGTTGCTCTAATTCCGGAAGTTTTTCCCCAAGTCCCACCATAATACCTGACTTCAGCAGGGTTCCTTTTCTCCTGGTTTCAGCTGCTTCAGCCAATA
>DRHE01000153.1 GCA_011049745.1 Spirochaetales bacterium
CACTGAGTTGTTCAGCTGTTATTTTGGTGAAATCATAACCATCTACAATAATTGTATCAGCGGAAAAATTACCATCTCTGACCATTGATTCGACACTTTTCAATACCCGGGAAAGTTGGATGCCCTCCTGGTTGAAATTCATAATAATTCTATGCTTAATGATCTCCTGGTGGACCTCCATGGCAGAGTCCAGGTTAAAGCGTCTTGCAATTTCAGAAAAGATGTCCTCATACCAGGAAACAATATGGCAGGTATCAGCGGCAAAGGAAACGTGGATAACCTGCCGGCCGCGAAAGAGCTTATCTGTGGCAATATGCACTAAACAGGCAGTTTTCCCGACTCCCTTTTTTGCTGTAATTATACCTATATTGCCGACGCCGAGTCCGCCGCGAGTAGACTGCTCGAATATTCTTAAAGGGCTGAGCTTATTTAATTCTTTTCTTACCATCTGAATACTCCTGTTTTTCTATTTTTTCTGCCGCTCTTCTATCAGCTTTTCTGCAAGACCGGCAGGCAAGGGGCTGTAGCGGGCAAATTCCATGGTAAATTCCGCTTTTCCCTGAGTGAGTGAGCGGAGCACAGTTGAGTAGCCAAACATTTCACTTAAGGGAACTGTTGCTTCTACTTTGCAGCCGTTACCGTCCTCAGTTGTACTTTCGATTATTCCACGCCGTTGATTGATGCTTGTATAAATATTGCCTTGATATTCAATGGGGCCTTCAACCACAACTTGCATAACCGGTTCCAGAATTTCCGGTTTTGCCCGGTTATAAACCTCTTTGAAAGCCCCGATCGCGGCCATCCGAAAGGCCAGATCAGAGGAATCCACAGAATGGGAACTGCCGTCGTTAATAGTAACTTTTACACCGATAATCGGAAAGCCAATAAGGTTGCCCTTTGCAAGGGCGTTCTTGAATCCTTTGTCACAGGCGGGAATATACTCTCTGGGAATGGCCCCACCCTTGATCTTGTCAACAAATTCATAATCGCCCTCTGCCAGAGGCGTTATATTTCCGGCAATGCGGGCAAACTGTCCGGAGCCGCCGGTCTGTTTCTTATGAGTATAATTAAAATCAACGGAACGGGTAATGCTCTCCCGGTAAGCGACCTGGGGCATGCCGGTCTCTACCCTGGAGTTAAATTCCCTTTTTATCCGCTCAAGGTAAACTTCCAGGTGTAATTCTCCCATGCCGCTGATAATTGTCTCGTTTGACTCCTCGTCTATGTGGGTTTTAAAGGTGGGATCCTCTTTGGTGAATCGATTTAATGCTTTAGACAGATTGTCTGCGGATATCTTATCCGCAGGCTTCACAGCCAGAGAGATAACCGGTTCAGGAATATGCATGCTGGTCATTGAATAATTCAAAGCCGTATGGGTAAAAGTATCCCCGGAAGAACAGTCAACACCAAAGAGGGCTACTATATCCCCGCACCCGGCATAATCAATATCTTCCATATCATCGGAGTGCATACGAACCAGGCGGCCGACCTTGAATTTTTTTCTGCTCCGGCTGTTGTAAAGCTCTGTACCCTTGCTGATGGTACCCTGATAAATGCGGATATAGGTCAATTGACCATACTGGCCATCTTCCAGTTTAAAAGCAAGAGCAACTGCCGGTGAATCAGGATCAGCAGTTAATTGAACTTCCGCTTCATTTTCATCGAGGTTTAAGGCAGTGTTTTCAATGTCCCCTGGTTCGGGCAGGTATTTTACAACTCCATCCATAAGGGACTGGACTCCGATATTCTTATAAGCGGAACCGACAAATACAGGTGTCAATTCCAGATCCAGGGTACCCTTGCGAATAGCCCGGCAGATCTGCTCTTCTGTTTCCTCTCCCTCTAAGAAAGCTTCGGCGAGCTCGTCGGAGAACATAGATAGAGCATCAAGCATTTCTTCTCTTGTAGCAGCAGCCGGTTTTTTTAAGTCTTCAGGAATATCGCTTTTCCTTACCTTTTCTCCGGCATTGCCTTCAAAATAGATGGCCTCCATCTTTATCAGGTCAATAACACCTTCAAACTTGTCTTCCAGGCCAATTGGTATCTGTACCAGAACAGCATTGAGGTCCAGGTTTTCTCTTAACTGCCTGGTAACCTTTTCAGGGTCTGCGCCAACTCGATCGCATTTATTAATAAATGCCAGGTGCGGCACTCGGTAGCGTTTAAGCTGGCGGTGTACAGTGATTGACTGGGTCTGTACGCCGCCCACTGCGCAGAGAACAAGTATGGCGCCGTCGAGCACCCTGAGAGCACGTTCAACTTCAATGGTAAAATCAATATGGCCCGGAGTATCAATAATGTTAACCTGGTGTCCCTGCCACTTAACATTGGTAGCTGTCGACGCAATGGTAATACCCCGTTCCTTTTCCAGCTCCATGGAATCCATGGTTGCACCCACACCGTCTTTACCGCGGACTTCATGAATAGAGTGTATTCGTTTGGTATAGAATAATATACGTTCAGTCAGTGTTGTTTTTCCGGAATCAATATGGGCGCTGATGCCAATATTCCGCATTTTAGAAATATCTGCCGTCATTAGTGAAATCCTTTTTTGAGTGAGTGCTAATTTTTGAGTGATAAAAACTTCAAGAAGGGCAAAAATAATCAATTTTGCGGCAAAAGTCAAGGCATTGGGAGATGCTTCAGCAATTCTAAATTTGGCAGATAAGTTCTGTATGGCATAAACATTGCCGTCTTAATCTTCCTTGAATATGAGTCTATACATGAGAATCAACCGGATAATAATGCCTTTCTCCATCAATTTTCCGAATAACAATGATTACCGTCATTGTATTGACATCTTTCTAAGTGGTATTTCATCGACTTCAAGAGAAGTTAATTCTACATTTTCACTAGCGTTTTGAATATCGATACCGACTAATTTACCGGAGTCATCAAAGTCCAGTACTATTCCGGGAGCAACTTCTTGAGAATCGGTGCTCGTTTTTTCAGATAAGTCAATGTAAAGTGAATCGGTTTCTTTATAATAATGAAATTTCATCTCAATCCTCCCTAAATCCTCTATCTGGAAATGCATTATGA
>DRHE01000154.1 GCA_011049745.1 Spirochaetales bacterium
GCATTTAAGATAGGCTGTTTCTTCCCAGCGGATATTCTGCCACCATTCACCAGGATTTGAGTAACTTTCAAGCTTCAAAAGAGCTAAAGAATAAGAGGAAAAATGCAGGGGTCCGGGGGTTCTCAAGTTTTTTATTATCTTGTTGAAGCTGGCAAGTTTTTCCGGCGCTGCCAGGAAAAAACCTTCGGCGCAGGGGAAGGGCACCTCCTCTGCTCCTGCACTTTCCTGCGCGCCGGCCTTTCCCACTGTGCCTGCCCTTTCCACCACGTCTGCTAATAGATAGTTCTTCAGTTCCTGTTTAAGACAATCATAGCCGCCATTGGAATCAACTGCCAGGAATAGATTCCCCTGACATTCCCGGTAATGGCCGGCGGTGATGGGATAGGCCGTGCTGATTTTCTCTTTGAGCTGCACTCCCTGCAGGGTGTACCGGCCGGGAGGCAGAAATAGAAGCGGTATAAACGGGGGAAGCGCGGCAGCAGAGACCAGGCAATAGCCGCTGAAGAGCCGCTCCCTGATAAGATCAATTTGACGGCTGATATTGCTCGGGGGTATAATTGCGGCTAAGAGATGTTCTCTGCCCTGGTTTAAAGGGGAGTGGTTGCTTGCTTTTTCCATTGCAAATTCAAAGGAATAATGGCATAATGATCCGGTTATAGCAAATAGTTTTTTAGAAGATAGGGAGGGAGCATTGAAGAAGAAAGTAGAAAGAATTGCCGGAAAATTTGCCGAGATTATCTCCGGCTGGAATAATGTTGAGGCTATTATATTAGGCGAAGCCGCTGAAATTGAGACCATAGATCCCTATTTTAATATTAATCTGGATATCTACTATCTGGGAAACCTGCTGCCGCGGAATGACCGCAAAGAGAAACTTAAGCTGGGCATTATGCTTGAGACCTCGCTGATTTTTCCCGAGGATAAATTCCTGGTTGAGGATCTGCCGGTAAGGGTCCGCTACAAGGAAACTGCCCGTTTTGGCTTGATATTAAAACGTATTGAAGATCGCTTATGGGTCTTTCGGGAGTCAGGCACAAATATGTTTTACCGGCTCACCAGGGGCCAGGTGCTTTTCAGTAAAAATGATTGGTTGAAAACCATCCAGAAGCGGCTGGAAAAGCCGCCGGAGGATTTCTGGGAAATTATCATGGATTCCACCCGTTTTTCTATTGAGTTTTACCTTAACGACCTGGATGCCGCAGTATACCGCAACGACCGGCTCTTTTACCTCCATTCCGCGGCCAGTTTCATCAAAAGTATGTGCAGTTTCCTCTTTGCCTATAATAAGCAGTTCGAACCCTCCAGCAGGATGCTCTATGAGCGGGTAAAGGCGCTCCCCAGGCTGCCGGATGAGTTTATCGGCAGGTTTGAGAGCTTCTTAAGGCACGATATGGAGTTGCCGCCCAAGCGAAAGCGCGAGATAGCCAGGCTGATGGCAAAGAGTATCCTATCTTTGCAATATAGATTTTGAGAATATTATTTTTTTTCTGGATATTACTCTTCCTGCTTGGCATAAGCGGCTGCAATGGGGGAGGCGGTGGAGAGCCGGTTGTCTTGGAAGCAGAGTCTGATACTCCTGCTTTGTCCTATGAAGTCTCTCTGAACTCAAAGGCACGGATACTGAATATTTCCACCGTAAAAGATCAATATCCTGCTTCGCTATTGCTGAGCCTGCCCGGAGAGATGTTTTCAGCCCCGCCGCCGACAAATGAGAAGTGGATCTGGACACTTGTCCTTGACCTGGTTGTTCCCATTGAGGGGACCTGGGCGGATTTCAGAGCTTTGGAGCAGGAAATTGTCCTTGGTGCAGAAAGATGGGCCCAATTGACCCTGGAATCCGCCGATGGAAAAGAAATATATTCCGTTGAGCTGAAACCGGGTAACCGCAGGGTGCATATCTACCCCCCTTCCGACTTGCTTCCCCTGGAGCTGATTAACTTCAGCGGGGAAAATGAAGAGGGGCAGGTCACCATTCGGGGTTTGCAGCTTCTATTGGGATATGGAACCCCCCTGCTGCCCCTGCCTGCTGATCCCGGAACCGTGCTGGCTTATGAGCAGGAAGAGTGGCGTGATCCTGATTTTGAGCTTTTTTCCTGGGATCTATATCCCCATATTCTGGTTATAGACACCGCAGATTATTCTGTGCAGGACAGCTTTTTTAAAAGGCTGGCCTTCTATGTTGAAAAGAAGGGGTTCAGAGGGAATATTTTCACACTGGCGGAGCTGGCAGGAAAGCACGGGTACAATGCTCATGATTACCGTGCCGAGGACCTGGCCCGCTTTTTTAATGAGGTAGAGATATTTTCCCTTACCCGGGAGGAAGAGCGTTTAAAAACTATTCTTACTGAAAACGGGGTTATAATAAAGAAGAGTTCGGGATATATACCGGGAATGGGCGGGATTATCTCCATATCCAGGAGTTCCTCAAAGGTGCTGCGTCGCTATCTGCTTACCCATGAGATCTTTCATGGTCTATTTTTTTCTCGCCCCAGTTACAGGGAGGGCTGTTTCGCAGCCTGGCAGGAGCTTTCTCCCTATGAACAGGAGTTCTGGCTTTTATTCCTGAATTGGGCAGGCTATGACACTGCAAATCACTATCTGGTAGTGAATGAGTTCCAGGCCTACCTTATGCAGCAACCGCGTAGGGGAGTAAATTACTACTTCCGGGAACTGGTGCCAGAGCGTTTAATTAAAAGCTATCCGCAGAAAGAAGCCCATATCCGTAGAATTCTAGAGGCCGGTAAGAGCGGCTTTACCCGTTCCTTTGACCGCCTGCAGGGCCTGCTGCAGAGCAGACCGGCCATCAAGGGCGGCGAAGTGATTACCATCAAACGCCAAAGGCTTTAACATCCTCTAAAGAATGAAAGGGAGATAACCGGCGCAGTTTTTCTACTATCTCAGGTAATACCTGTAGAACATAATCGATCTCTTCTTCAGTATTGTAGATGCTTAAGGAAAAACGTACCGAACCGTGGATACTGGTAAAGGGCACACCCATGGCTCTCAGTACATGAGAGGGTTGGAGAGAGCCTGAAGCACAAGCGGAACCGGTTGAAGCGGCGATATTGTACTTGTCCATGGCCAGGAGCAGTGCTTCGCCCTCTATAAAGTGGATACCGATATTGGTGGTATTGGGCAGCCTCGGCTCAGTGGTGCCGTTCACCTCTGTTGATTCAATTGCTGAAAGTATTCCTACTTCCAGCTTATCCCGCAAATAGGCTACCCTGCTCTTTTCCTCATTAATATTTTCAGCGGCTAATTCGGCCGCCCTGCCGAGGGCTGCAATATAGGGCAGGTTCTCCGTACCCCCGCGCCTGCTGCGCTCCTGGTGGCCGCCGATAATCAGGGGACGTATTTTAATGCCCCGCCTGATAAAGAGACCCCCGATCCCTTTGGGCGCATGGATTTTATGGCCTGAAAAAGAGAGCAGATCTATGGGTAGATCGTTTAAGTCTATGGGTAATTTCCCAAGGGCCTGGACTGCATCGCTGTGGAACAGGACCCCCCGCCTCCGAGCCAGCTCGCCGATTTCTCTTACCGGAAAGATTACCCCGGTTTCATTATTGGCATACATGCAGGAAATAAGCAGGGTATCTTCCTCTATTGCTTCCTCGATACGGTTAAGATCAATATTTCCTTTGCCGTCTACCGCGATCTCGGTAACCCTTAAGCCCCGTTTTTTTAGGTAAGGGATTTGGTTTTTAATAGCCGGATGCTCAACAGTCGTGGTGATTATATGGCGCTTTTCCGGATAAGCGTCTACCAGACCGCGAATGGCGAAGTTGTCGCTCTCTGATCCGCAGGAGGTGAAAACAATTTCCTGGGGCTGACAGCCCAGAAGGGAAGCAATTCTCCGGCGCGCCCTGTCCAGTTCAATATCTAAATCACCCCCGAAGGAATGCATGCTGGAGGGATTGCCGTATTTTTCCCTTAAAAAGGGCAGCATCGCTTCTAATGCTTCAGGCGCTACCCGTGTAGTGGCGTTGTTGTCTAAATAAACAATCTTTTCTCGATAGGAGTTAATGGAGCCCATCTTGTACAACCTCCAGGTCTGGGTCCACCAATTCCCGGAGTTTTTCTTCGACTAATCCCTTTAAGGTTAGAACCGCTGCATGACAGCCGGCGCACATACCCATTAACCTGACCACGACCTGGTTATCCTTTACATCAATGAGCTCAATATCCCCGCCGTCGCGGCGAAGTAGGGGGCGAATCTCCTCTTCAATAACCGCTTCGATCTTTTTCATTTTCTGTACAGGTGTCATTTTTCCTCCAGCATTATTTTTTTGGGCTTGCTCTTCCCATAACTCATCTATAATTTCCTCGATCCGGTAGAGGCAGCTGCCGCAGCCTCCCCCGGCTTTTGTATAATCGGTAATCTCTTCAACCGTATGTAGATTGTTTTCTAAAGCCACACGGCGGATCTTCTGGTCGGTAACGCCGAAACATTTGCAGATTATTTCGCCTTCATCCTCAACCTTATGGTCGAATTTCTCTCCCCGGTAATCGAGTATGGCCGCTTCCAGGGCTTCCTGTCCCATAACTGAGCAATGCATCTTTGCCTGCGGCAGGCCGCCAAGATAATCAACGATATTCTTGTTGGTTATTTTTGCTGCCTCTTCCAACCTTTTGCCCTTGATCATTTCAGTCAGGGCGGATGCCGCCGCTATGGCGCTGCCGCAGCCGAAGGTCTTGAAACGGGCCTCTTTTATAATACCATCTTCGATCTTTAAGGTCAGTCTTAAAGCGTCTCCGCAAACGATGGAACCTACCTCACCGGTAGCATTGGCATTTTCCACCACACCCACATTGCGGGGATTCTCATAATGATCTATAACACGGTCGCTGTATTTCCACATTATATCTCTTCCTTATTATATCTTTAGGTGTTTTAGCAAGAATCCGCTTAATCACTAGCGAATTAGTAATAATCTACTCTTAAAACACACTTTGGTAAAGTATAATATAATTAAATTGGCTAAATTGGTCATTATTTATTTGAGGGTAAATGTCGATACCCGGTAGTCCTCATAGTCGATAGCGCTGTCCAGGTTGAAAGTGTCGAGGGTTTTATTGCCGTCAACCACAAAAAGGTAGTAGTGGGGACCGGGAAGCAGCCTCAAGGTAATTCTGAATAATCCCGGCTTCTCCTGCGTCAGGTTGTGGCTGAATGGATCCCAGTTATTGAATTCGCCGGTTAGAGTCACCCTGGTTGCGGACAGGCTTCTGTACATAAGGGTAACGCTTCCATCCGGGTTGATCCGGGGATTTTTAAAAGTTGTTGGTATTGAGGGATCGATGTTCACAACTGAGAAGACCGTGCCCAGAAGATCCTTTTCCTGCTCCGGGTTAAAGGGGTCACTCATCCAGAGACCATCCACTACAATCCGGTATTTAAGCTTTACCAGGTTATCAGGGAGAGGGTAAGGTAAAATGAAAATATTCTGCTCATTTCGGTAGTAGGTATGGAGTATGCGGTAATCTTCATGCTCGAAGCGGGCGCCCACCATTTTTACCCAATATGCATCTTTATTTTCATTTTTATAGGTAAAAATCAGCTTAGTACCCATAACCATGGGCGGCCCGGCCTCTTCTAAACCCAGTATCCTGATATTCATGATCAGGGGATCCATATCAATACCATTGGCAGGTGCTAAAAAGCAGAGGAGCAGCAGAATTGTCGGAACAAAGGATTTATAGTTTTTCATTCATCTGGTATAATAAAAAATCGGTAGTGGGGTAATTAGTCTTGAGTATTGCTTCTTAATATCTTACCAACCTTAACCGACATTTGTGATAGGAAGAGATATGCCTACTCTCCAGGATATTGAACGTTTTAAAGAGATACTAAACTCGTTGGGTTCAGAGCCGGAAATACTTGCGGCACGCTCTGAAGAGATTGAAGAGATTCCTGTTCCGGAACAGGGCCTTGCTGCTGACCTGAGTGAATTGCTAGAACCGTCAGCAGAGGCTGAAGGTGAGATTTCTACAGCCTCTGATCTTGATGAGTTCCCTTTGGCTGAGGGTGAAGAGGAAGCTCCACCGGAAGGGTTTGATGAATTCGCTCTACCTGAGGATGAAGCTGCCGGCCCGGGTGCGGCAGAAGCAGCTGGTGAAAC
>DRHE01000155.1 GCA_011049745.1 Spirochaetales bacterium
CCCTTCCTGTTTAACAGGACTGAAGATACCAGAGAGAAGATCTGGTTGATAGGCTGGCGGTGTAAGTGCGGTAACGTATTCAGCCGACCAGTACTAATTTATCGTGAGGCTTGACCATATTACCTATTGTTCCTTGCTGGTGACCAATTTATGAGTTTTTTGTAATGCGTTGACACCCTCCGGATTTTCCACCGCTGATTACCGCCCATGATCTGCTCCGCTCCTGATTTGTCCCAACGAAAACCTTGATTCAATGGTTCCTTTGATTTATTGTTATGGATAACAATGACCCACGACGAAAAGGTTGAAAAAATTATTGAGCAGCTCCGGTGCAGGTCCGGAGAAACGATAGCCTTCAGTAAGCGTTCGGTGCGCCATGTCGTTCCCAACCACAACGACCCGCGCTTGAAAAAACACAAGATCGACATGAAAGCCCTCAATGAAATCCTGGCTATCGATCGGGAGGCCCGTACCTGCACGGCAGAATCTGAGGTGACTTTTTCCGACCTGGTCCAGGCCACCCTGCCCTTGGGCCTGATCCCCATGACTGTGCCCGAGCTCAAGACCATCACCATTGGGGGCGCTGTGTCCGGCAGTTCGGTGGAATCTATGTCGTACAAGTACGGTGGTTTCCACGACAACTGCCTGGAATACGAGGTCTTGAGCAGCGACGGCAGAAGGATCGTCTGTTCCGATTCAGAGCGGCCAGATATCTTTCACATGATCCACGGCTCCTACGGCACCCTGGGCATCCTGACACGGCTGAAGTTCAGGCTGATCGAGGCCAAGCCCTGCGTACGCCTGGAATACCGGCATTTTGACAGCTTCCCGAGCTTCTTTGAGTGTCTCAAGGAGCGCTGCCAAAAGGATGATTACGACTTTGTAGACGGAATCATACACAGCCCGGAGCACTTTGTGCTCTGTCTCGTACTGATGGTAGATGAAGCCCCCTATCGCTCCTCATACGACTGGCTGAATATTTTCTACCGCAGCACCGGGGAACGGAACGAAGATTTCTTAAGCATCTACGACTACTTTTTTCGCTACGATACGGAGTGCCACTGGCTGACACGCTCCATTCCTCTGCTGGAGTTTAAGCCGGTGCGTTTTCTGTTGGGCAAGTTCCTTCTGGGCTCCACTAATCTGATCCGCTCGGCCAACCGGCTGCGATATATCATGAAGCCCAAACACCGCCCGGATGTTGTCGTTGATGTGTTCATCCCGGCCGACAATTTCGAAGTTTTCTATCAGTGGTATGAGCAAGATTTTAAATTCTTCCCCCTCTGGATCGTACCCTACCAAATGCCCCAAATATATCCCTGGGTGTCCGAGGCCCAGGCCAAGTTGATTGGCAGCGAAAACTTCGTCATTGACTGCGCAGTCTACGGTAAGAAGAACAACGACCCTCAAATCGACTACTCCGAGCTGATCCAAAAGAAAACCCATGAACTGGGCGGGATCAAAACCCTGATCTCCAGAAACCACTACGATCCGGAGACCTTCTGGAAGATCTACAACAAGGACCGCTACGACAGCATAAAGGCCGAGATGGACCCGATCGATATGTTCGGCGACCTGTACTGTAAGGTTCATCCTCCGGAATAAAGCGATTTTTTCTCCTTCTCCTGCTAACCTGCGGGCGAGACAAAACTGCAGACATACCACCCCAAGCAGGCGCTCCGGAGTTCCAGATCGCCGAATTTGCGCCCACGGTCGAGGTCCTTTGGGAGAACTTAAAGGGCGGAATCTGGGTTCTCTTCGACCAACCGGTGGTTCCCCTGGCACAGCTTAAAAGACCGGCCAAAAGATCGAATTGGAATAAACTGTTACAATCGATCCTTCTCTGGAATCTCTATCCGGGGCCCAGCTTCAGGGAACAAATACGTTTCGGTTTCGAACAGAAGCCTGAAGCTCTTCGAGGCAACCGATTTTATCGCTCTGCTCACTCAGCACCTCCCTCCAAAGCGAGTACAACGTATCCGCTGTTACGGATTGTACTCCTCACGCAGTCGGGGCAAATGGATCGAGAAGCCCTATGTTGTTCGGCTGGCTCCGGATGTGTGGAGGCGGAAGCACCTCGATTATCCTGATTCACCTAAAACACAAGAGGAATGCACCCCTGATTGCTCTGTCTGCTCATCGGAGAGCAGAGCTGCATGGGCACGGTTGATTGCTAAGGTATACGAGGTAAATCCACTCGAGTGTGTCAAATGCGGGGACTATACTTCATACTGCACCTCGCTGATATGTTCATTAACTTTTGAAATAAAATGCTTATTCCTTCTTCCTCTTAGTTTTTTTTTGAAGTTTTGTGATTATATTTTCCCTGTCGAGCTCATAGAGGCATATGAGTTTTAATAATTCGCCATGCTGCCCATTCCCGGGAAGTTAGTTACAAGGGATTTCGCTGATTTTAATCCAAAGAAATATAATTTTGTATTCATCCCCTACACTTTGACTGAAGAAAAGCTTGGTTAAAAAGGCAAACGCCGTAGGGGAACAGGCGATTTATTTGCAAATCCGGAGATTTTCTATTAGACTTATATACAAGGAGGAAAATATGGCTACGTTTTTTTTGTTCGGAAAATACTTACCTGAAGCGGTCAAAGGAATCAGCGCTAAACGGACAAAGGCGGCCGCCGATATCGTCAAAAAGGCAGGCGGTGAATTAAAATCTGCCTATGCGCTCATGGGAGAACACGACCTTGTCCTTATCGCAGAACTTCCCGGGATACAGGAAGCGATTAAGGCATCTCTCGCCCTGCACAAACTTACGGGTATCTCTTTTTCTACTTCCCCGGCGATAACGGTAGAACAATTCGATAAAATTGCCGCTGAAACCTGATTCCATCGGATAATACCTAAAGGTGTTTAATCCACGTCTAATCATTCTTAGCCAGAGTCAGATCCCAGGGAAGAGCATAGTCCTGTTCTGAGATGGGAAAAGCCGCATCCACCGGGGCGAGTACAAGCCCTTTCTCGATTTCAAGCCGAGGAAATGTTTTACGAAACGCGTGGAACAGATTAGTAGCAGGAGACATCAAAGCGTACTGCTTACAGATATCCACGACCACGCCGGTCTCGATCAATTCGGCGTTTTATGGCCGGCACCATCCTTATTGAGCTTTGAGCTCAATCTGCGCAAAAAAATGAGGAAGAATTGCCGCCTTTGCCGGAATAGAATTGTCCGAAAGTACCGCTTGTTCTTTTACTTGAACTAAGCAGCGATAAATAATATAATGTGAATGAATTCCCTACTTAGAAAAGGATAAAATAATGGCAAAGAAAACAGTAACCATAGACGGTAACGCCGCAGTTGCCCATGTTGCGCATGCAACCAATGAGATTATTGCAATTTACCCGATCACCCCATCCTCTCCTATGGGAGAGCTCTCAGACCTTTATTCGGCCGCGGGCAGAAAGAATATCTGGGGTACTGTGCCCGTAGTAACGGAGATGCAGTCTGAGGCAGGCGCAGCCGGTGCAGTGCACGGAGCCTTGACATCCGGCGCTCTGACTACAACCTTTACCGCCTCCCAGGGACTGCTGCTGATGATACCCAATATGTTCAAGATTGCCGGGGAGCTCTGTCCCACGGTTTTCCATATTGCGGCGCGTGCCGTTGCCGCCCAGGCGCTTTCAATCTTCGGAGAGCACAGTGATGTAATGGCCGCCCGTTCTACAGGTTTTGCCCAGCTTTGCTCCAATTCGATCCAGGAGGTAATGGATTTTGCCCTGATAGCCCAGGCAGCGACCCTGGAATCCAGGGTTCCTTTTTTACATTTCTTCGATGGCTTTAGAAGCTCTCACGAGATCCAGAAGATTGAAGAGTTGAGTTATGATGATATGAGGGCTGTAATTGACAACGATTTGGTTCGGGCTCATAGGGCGAGGGGCTTGAATCCGGAAAATCCCGCTATACGCGGCACCTCTCAGAACCCCGATGTTTTTTTTGCAGCCAGAGAGACGGCGAATAAATATTACCAGGCTACCCCGGGAATTGTACAAAAGGTTATGGACAAATTTGCCGGTGTTACAGGGCGGCAGTACCGGCTTTTTGATTATGTAGGTGCTGCCGATGCCGACAGGATTGTAATAATGATGGGTTCCGGCGCTGAAACCATGGATGAAGTAGTGACTCACCTCGTTGCCCAGAGTGAAAAGGTGGGGTTGATGAAGGTAAGGCTCTTCCGCCCCTTTAGTCTTGAGCATTTCATTCAGGCATTACCCAAGAGCGTAAAGAAAATTACGGTACTGGACAGAACCAAGGAGCCCGGAGCTCTGGGTGAGCCCCTGTATGGAGATATTCGTACTGCAATCGGCGAAGCAATGGGTGAAGGTTCCTTAAAAATGAGCGATTACCCGGTAATTGTGGGCGGCCGTTACGGCCTGGGATCAAATGAATTTAATCCAGGAATGGCAAAAGCGGTGCTGGATAATCTGAAAGCGGCAAAGCCCAAAAGCCGTTTTACCATAGGTATCTATGATGATGTAACCCTGAGCAGCCTGGAGTGGGATGAGAATTTTTCCATTAAGCCCGAGGGCGTACACCAGGCAATTTTCTTTGGCCTGGGCGCGGACGGTACTGTAGGTGCCAATAAGAACTCGATCAAGATTATCGGCAAAGCCACTGATAATTATGCTCAAGGCTATTTTGTCTACGATTCTAAAAAAGCGGGGGCCGGGACAATATCTCACCTGCGTTTCGGCAAGACTCCGATAAAGAGTACCTATTTGATCCAGAAGGCTAATTTTGTAGCCTGTCATAAGTTCACCTTTTTAGAAAAATTTGACATGCTCTCTAAGGCGGAAGAGGGAGCCACTTTCCTCCTGGCAACTCATTATAACAAGGAAGAGGTGTGGGGAAATATTCCTGTCGAGGTTCAGCAGCAGATTATCGATAAGAAACTCAAATTCTATGTGATTAATGCAGTCAAGATTGCCGAAGACATCGGTCTGGGCAGCAGGATAAATACCATAATGCAGACGGCCTTCTTCCTGATCTCAGGCGTTCTGCCCGAGGATAAAGCTTTGGAATTGATCAAGAAGGCGGTAATTGATACCTATGGAAAAAAGGGACGGGACATTGTGGACATGAATATGAAGGCCGTGGCTGCGACAAAAGAACACATTAAGATTGTGGATTATCCCGGTGCCACATCAGGGGAAGTGCACATGCTGCCGGCGGTACCCGAAAATGCGCCGGTATTCGTTAAAGAGGTTACAGGTGAGATTATTGTCGGCAGGGGTGAAAAGATCCCTGTTTCCAAACTTCCTGACGACGGCACTTATCCAACCGGTACGACAAAGTTTGAGAAGAGGAATATTACCGAGGAAACCCCGGTCTGGGAGGCGGATATCTGCATCCAGTGCGGAGAGTGCTCTATGATATGTCCTCACGGCGTAATACGCCTCAAGGCTTATGATCCTGTTCACCTGGAGGGCGCTCCTGAGAGTTTCAAATCGACAGATGCCCGCGGTAAAGATCTGGCCGGTCTGAAGGTTACCATACAGGTATCTCCGGAGGATTGTACGGGCTGTTCTCTATGTTTCCAGGTCTGCCCGGTCTTTGAAAAGAAGGATGGTGAAAAGACGGGCCGCAAAGCCCTTAATATGGAGCCTCAGCCGCCTTTGAGGGCCCAGGAAGCGAAGAATTTCGAGTTTTTCCTGGGTCTGCCCGATCTGGAAGAGGCCAGGATCAAGAGAAATACAATTAAAGGATCGCAGCTGCTGCCGCCCATGTTCGAGTTTTCCGGCGCCTGCGCGGGTTGTGGTGAAACGCCCTATGTCAAGCTGATGAGTCAGCTCTTCGGCGACCGGGCGGTAATAGCCAATGCCACGGGCTGCTCTTCAATCTATGGCGGCAATCTGCCTACCACACCCTATACCACCCGGAGTGATGGACGTGGACCCTCCTGGAGTAACTCTCTCTTTGAGGACTGCGCTGAGCTAGCCCTGGGCATGCGTTTGAATACCGACAAGATGACTGAATTCGCCCATGAACTGTTGGCGGACTTTATCAAGGCCAAAGATCAGGCTTTAGATTTAAATCTCTTAAAAGAGATAGCGGCGGCAGACCAATCAACCCAGACAGCAATTGAAGAACAGCGGGCCAGGGTAGATAGGTTAAAGGATTCCCTTGGTAAGATAAAGTCAGAAGAAGCCAAACAGCTTTTATCGGTAGTGAATTATCTGGTTGTACGTTCCATCTGGGGTGTGGGCGGTGACGGCTGGGCATTCGATATAGGCTATGGCGGACTCGATCATGTGATCGCTTCCGGCAAAAATGTGAACCTGTTGGTGCTTGATACCGGCGTTTACTCCAATACGGGCGGACAGATGTCCAAGGCCACACCAATCGGCGCAATAGCCAAGTTCGCGGCCGGGGGCAAGCCATTGGCCAAGAAAGACTTAGGGATGATGGCTATGACCTACGGAACCGTATATGTTGCCAGTGTAGCTATGGGGGCCAACAGGATCCAGACGGTACGCGCTTTTAACGAGGCGGAACAGTATCCCGGTCCCTCACTGATCATTGCTTACAGCCACTGTATTGCGCACGGCTATGATCTTAAGCATGGGCCCAGTCAGCAGAAGCTGGCTGTCGATTCCGGAGCTTGGACGCTTTTCCGTTATAATCCCTTGCTGAAAGAACAGGGTAAGAACCCGCTGAAGCTTGACTCTAAAGAGTTATCTGCGGATATCGGTGATTATATGTATAATGAAATCCGCTTTCGTGCTCTTAAAGATAAAGATCCGGCTACGGCTGAATTCCTGCTCAACAAGGCGCGCAAGGATGCAAAGGAGAAATACAGCTATTACAGATACCTGGCAGATAAAAACTGAAGAACAAAGGGAAATTATAGATTTGATATTTAATTATCAGTAAGATGAAGCCAGCGTTCTGGTTGCGCCGGCTTTTTTAAAAGGGGGAGCTATGTACTTTGAACAATTCCGCTGCGGCGGCGATCGCAATTTCGGCTATCTGCTTGCTGACCTGGATATAGGCAAATGTGCAGTTATTGACCCGTCACCTGACCCGGATGCTTTGATTAGGGCGGTGAAGGACCGCGGGCTGGAGATTATATATATCATAAACACCCATGACCATTACGACCACACAGGAGGGAATTCCAGGGTAAAGGCAATTTCAAAGGCCAGGCTGGTACTGCACAGCTCTTCGCCCATGGCTGAGCTGAAAGTTGATGAAGGGGATGTTCTTTCTGTAGCTTCACTGAAGCTTGAAATTCTTCATACCCCGGGACATACCGGGGATTCCATCTCCATACTGGCGGAGAGGCGGCTGATAACCGGCGATTTTCTTTTTGTAGGAAAAATCGGCGGCACCATTGGCAGGGAGAATGCTTTAATCCAGTTCAACAACTTGAAAAGAGTAATGGCTCTGGACAGCGGTATTACCATCTGGCCGGGCCACGATGTCGGTGTCAGACCGAGTTCAACAATAGGGGAGGAGCGTAAAAACAACCCCTTCTGCATGAGGCTAGATGACTTTGAAGAGTTTTATTACCTTAAGGAACACTGGGCTGAATATAAAAGAAAGCACAATATAGAGTGAGAGTACTCCCTCCGGAAAGAAGAATCCGGAAGGCTGATGAACTGCACAATACGCGAATGCATGGAGAACTGACGCCTGCCATGATTTGTTATGACTCCTGGTCTGTCTGATGATCTCGTTTCGATGTGTGCTGCGGCCTCAGAGAGGCTTGAGTTTTCCGCATAATCAGCGCCATGCGAATCTTTTCCTCCCAGGTAAGATTAGCTCGGCTTCGCTGCCAGTCCGCTTGCCGATTCAGTATAGTCCGGACGTTATTCATCAAGGAATTTCTCACTGAAAGCCGTCCACTCAGGCTGCAAACCAAGGCGGATGGCTAATTTCGCAATCTCATCCGGAGTCAAGGCATCGCATTCAAGCAGCGCGAGTATCCTTGCGAAGTCCTTTGCCCTTCCCACGCTTAGAGCAATGACCGCAAGATAGTCAGCTCTCACCACGCGGATGGGAACGCCTTGGATCTCGGCTGTATCAGCCTGTCGCATTGCTTCTTTGGTCAGGGGATTGAATGCCGGGATAAATTGCACAGGCCAGTCGCCCACACGAACAGCTTCACCCTCCGGATTCCAGCCCCTATTTGCGCAGAATTCATAAATAGGCCTCAGGATGTCGAGCCCTTTTTGAGACGGAAGGGCGATTAGCACAGCGGCATCCATGGTTGAGACAGCTTCGGTGTAGCGCATCTGTGCGACCGCCCCAAAGATTGCATACTCAACAATGACGCCTTCGGCAATCATGTCATTTAGCAATTTTGCTACATCCTTCATATGAAAGAAGAATACAGCGATTTATTCGGAAACACAAGTCACCAGCGGGATGTGATTTTTAGAAATTATAGCTTTTCCTATTATCGGGTAAGCGAAAAATCGGTATGGTCTTTCAGGATTATGCTCTATGGCCGCATATGAATGTTTTAGCCAATATTGAATATCCCTTGAAGATCGCCGGTAATTCTCCTGATGAAAGGAAGAAGAAAGTTAAGCGGATACTGGAAGTGGTAAAAATGGAGGACATGGAGGCAAGGTTTCCGCATGAGCTCTCAGGCGGACAGCAGCAGAGGATTGCATTAGCAAGAGCCCTGGTTTCAGACCCGAAGGTTCTGCTTTTAGATGAGCCTTTATCCAACTTAGATGCATCCTTAAGGGATAGCATGCGGGTGGAGATTAAGAGCATTCATAAAAGGCTGGGCGTTACAATTTTCTTTGTCACTCACGATCAGGTGGAAGCAATGTCCATGTCTGACAGGATCGTGGTAATGAATTCGGGTGTTATTCAACAGCTTGGAACACCGGAAGAGCTCTATGATTTTCCGGCAAATGAGTTTGTCGCTTCCTTCCTGGGAAAAGCAAATTTTTTTAAAGTAATAAAAAGCAGGGGAGAGCTTTGCCTGCTGGCAGGGGAAGAGTCAATATCTTTTAAGCCGGAAAAAATTATTGGGAATCTGGAAAAAGGATTGGGCTGTGTAAAACCATCTGATATTGATATCTTAAAAAACACCAAAAAGGGAATTAAAGGGAAAATTGAAAGCTCCTATTTCACATCTGTTGATTATGCGGGTGAGGCAGAAATTTTTGGAAAAGGTATTGAGGGAGTTCCGGAGCTGCTTCATTTTTCAAAGAAAAACAAGGGTTTCAACAGATGCGAAGGCTTAGGATTGATATCCGGGGTGGGTAGAATCAATGTCTGTTCTAAGGGAAGAGAGCTTGAGGGACATCCTGTAATTAGAGGATAGACTTACTTATAATTCAACCTGGAATATAGAGAAGTGGGAGAATATCCTGAGTGTTGCAGAAGAGTATAATCATCCCGGTTGTTTTGTTACCATACCGGGCATTGAGGTTTCGGGAGACGTTAATATTTACTTTATGGATGAGAGCTTCCCATACTATCCATTTCACCGTTTGGATAGAAATGAGGAGGCTTTAGGTGAATTTCTTAAAGAGATCTCCACAGATGATAGGGTAATTTTCGGATACCATAAATTATGCGAGTTGCAGGACTATTATAGAAAGTTCCCTCCCCCGGATCTACTTGAAGTAATCCAGCATAAGCGAGATCCTGAAAGAGGCATAGAAAGATTTCTGCCCTTATGTGACAGATCTCCCTCCTCCCTTGGCAGTACAGATTCGCATAATGGATTGGCTGCTTCGCCACCCATGGGCTTTTCCCGGGAAGAGGCGCAGTACGGGCTAACCGGTCTATTCGCAAAAAAACTCACTCGAAAGCATATATTCACTGCTTTAAAGCGGGCTAGAACATTTGCTACTTCCGGTCAAAGAAGCATCCTGTATTTTAAAATAAATTTTGTCTATGCCCGGATCAGAGAAATTTCGGGCAGGATGGCATGGACATCACCTGTGCTTGTAAGATAAACATAGAAGCTGCGCTAGCTTATACCAACTCTGGCACCCACTCAAATTTCGTCTTTTCATCGATCAGTCTTTGAGCCGCTTCTACATTCGCTTTAAAACACCAGTGACATTATCCTGATATTAATTTATAAATAGATCCATGGAGTCCTCCTGAGGACATGAACAGTATAACCATAAAAATTGATTCTCTTGCCTACAGGGGCAGTGGGGTCGGCAGAGTGGATAACATTGTATACTTTGTGCCCCTGACCGCCCCCCAGGAGCTTCTTGAAATTGAGATTGTGAAGCAGGAAAAGCGTTTCCGTATTGGCCGGATTATAAGGATTATTGAACCCTCGCCATACAGAATTGAGCCTGTATGCCCATACTTCGGGGAATGCGGTGGCTGCAGCTGGCAGCATATAACCTATCAGCGTCAGCTTGAAGAGAAGAGAAAGATTTTGGAAGATGCAATTACCAGAATCGGTAAAACGGCGCCTGAGATCGATCCGGTAGCACCATCCCCGAATATTTACGGCTACAGGAACAGGACACGCCTGAAGTTTACCGCTGACGGAAAAATCGGCTACTTTGCAGCTGAATCTCATAAGTTGATAGAGATTGACAGCTGTCCGATTCTCTCGCCTGAAATTAACAGCTTTCTGCCACGATTAAAATCGGAACCGGCTCTTAAATCACCTTCCCCAGGTGAGACACCTTCCCCCGGTGAAGTTGAGATTTATCTTGATCCAGAAGGTTCAGTTCAATGTTCCTTTATTTCATCTTTAAGAAAAGCTTCATTTTCATTTTCTCAGGTAAATCACAGGGTTAACTCCCTTTTAAAAGAAAAAATATATTCACTGGTTACTGATTTCAGCCTGAAGGATAAGCCCCCGGTGATCATGGACCTCTACTGCGGTGACGGCAATCTGTCACTAAACCTTTCCGGTATTGCCGGTTCGATAAGTGGTTGGGACCTGTCAGAGGCTGTAATAAGGAAAGCCAGGCAGACTGTGCGCAAGCTGGGTTTACAGAATGTGGTATACAAAAGGTCGGATGTCGGCAGGGCTTTGGCAGAGATAGAGAGATCAGGCAGGTCCGCGCAGATACTTATTGCAGATCCTCCAAGAAGGGGATTGAAAGGGATAATTCCTGCAATTATCAGTTTGGAGGTTCCGTTTATCTTCTATATCTCCTGCGTTCCTCCAATCCTTGCAAGGGACTTGGGGGCTTTGATTAAAGCCGGATACATGATAAAAAAGGTAATTCCTTTTGATATGTTCCCACAAACCTTTCACCTTGAGACCCTGGTAGTGCTTGCGCGTTGATTGTGGCTGCCACTAAAGAATACTCATGCAAGAGAGGCCGGAAAGAACCGTTCCCTCACATCTGTACTGCCGTGTGCTCCATATTTTACATTTCCTGATCAAATGCTATAATATAGTCATGAAAAGAATTGGAATTATCGGTGGCATAGGTCCGGAATCAACTCTTGACTACTATAAAAAGATTATTCACGCCTTTCAGAAGCAGTATGTTGACCTGGCCTATCCGGAAATCATCATCTTCAGCATAAACCTGAATGAATGCCTGGAAATAATCGAGGAGGGTGAATGGAGTAAACTGATAGATCTATTGGCAGACAGGGTCGAGGCGCTCCACCGTGCCGGCGCTGATTTCGCTGTAATTGCCTCAAATACTCCGCATGTAGTCTTTAATGAGGTGGAAAAAAGATCACCTATACCCATGCTGAGTATTGTTGAAGAGACCTGCAGAAAAGCTGAAAGCATGACTTTGAAAAAGCCGGGGCTCCTGGGCACCAGGTTCACCATGGAATCCGATTTTTTCATAAAAACCTTTGCCGGCCGGGGAATGTCGATTGTTGTTCCGGACAAAAATGACCGGGAGTTTATCCATAATAAACTGATGTCTGAAATCGAGTTGGGTATTGTCAAAGATTCAACCAGGGAAGGCCTCTTATCTGTAGTGAGACGGCTTGTTGACAGGGAGTCCATCGATTCTCTGATCCTTGGCTGCACTGAACTGCCCCTTATTCTTGATAAGGATCAATACGGTATTCCCTTTCTAAACACAACTGCAATTCATACTGATAGTATTGTGGAATTCTGCATCGGAAAGCGTCCAGGATGAAGGTTCCTTCCGGATTAGGGTCTACACTCTGCAGCGCAGCGCAAATCATGAGCCTTTAGGCAAAGTTTTGATTTTTACTAGTATAACACCTATTTAATGCGGTATTGCTTAATATTTAAAAAAAGATTGGCATAATCATCAAAATCGTATACAATTTATTGTTGAAGATAGGAATAAAAAATGAAAATTGACAAAACCTACATGGCTATTATCAAGCAAATTCGCGACGGCAGGAAATCCTACAAGCAGATTGCCGATGAGCTTGCTATTACCGAAAATACGGTCAGAAGCCGGGTGAAAAAGCTGATGGATGAGGGGGTATTGGAAATTGCCGGGCTGGTGAATCCTGACAAACTTCCCGATCACTATTTCCTGATTGTGGGTATTAAGCTGAAAACCATGGATCTGGTCAATAAAGGTGAGGAGTTCAGTAAGTTAAAAGGGGTGGTAAATGTAAGTGTTGTTACCGGGCGTTTTGACCTGATCCTGACCGTTCTTTTAAGAAATGATTTCAACCTGCTCGATTTTTATACCAGGGAGGTATCCACTATTGCGGAGGTGGATTTTGCAGAAACATTTGTTGTTTATAAAAATTACAATGTAAAAGTTCCTTATATATTGTAATTTATTGAAATTTCGAATAAATCGTCTTTAGGAGGAAAAACATGAATGTACCGGAGAACCTTAAGTATACCGAAAGCCACGAATGGGTCAGGATAGAAGGCAATACAGCCTATGTAGGACTTACCGACCATGCCCAGGAGGCTTTAGGGGATATTGTATTCGTGGAAATCCCCCAGCCGGATGAAGAATTTAAAAAGAGAGAGGAGGTCGCCGCCATAGAATCCGTTAAGGCGGCTTCGGCAATCTATGCCCCACTTTCCGGCACCATAGCAGAGGCAAATGGCGAACTTGAAAATACTCCTGAGCTCATTAACCGGAAACCCTATGAGGCCTTCATTTTCTCGATCAATATGGCCGACCCTGCAGAAGCGGATGAGCTTTTAGATGCAGATGCATATATAAAATTCCTGGAGCAGGAAGAAAACAACAGCTGAACGGAGAATTATATGTTTCCCTATTTACCCCATACAGATGAAGATATTTCGGAAATGCTCAACCAGGTCGGCATTCAATCGGTTGATGATCTTTTCGCAGATATCCCCGAAGATGTAAAGCTGAAAAAACCGCTTAATATTCCTGACGGTGCAACAGAATATGAGGTATCTAAAGAGATATCTGAACTCTCAAAAAAAAATATTACGGAATATATTTCATTTATGGGCTGCGGCAGCTATGATCATATTATTCCGTCAGTAGTAAAGCACATTATTTCCAGGTCCGAATTCTACACCTCCTACACACCCTATCAGGCCGAATTTTCTCAAGGCTTTCTGCAGGCTATTTTCGAGTTTCAGACGATGATCTGTGAATTGACTTCATTGGATGTATCTAATGCCTCTCTATACGATGGCCATACCGCGGCTTGTGAAGCGGCTGTGATGGCCTTAAACAGCGTCAGAAAATCGGATTGTATTCTTTACTCAGAGACAATCCACCCCTTCACCAAGCAGGTGCTGCGCACTCATTTTTCGAGTATGGGCATCTCTTTGCGGGAAATCAGGCAGCAGGAAGGGATTACCTCTTATAAGGACTTAAAGAGTAAATTAAATCCCGGTATTGCCGGGGTTATCGTGCAGACGCCGAACTTTATGGGATATCTGGAGGACTATACCGGTTTTGCCGATCTCATCCATGACAACAGCTCTCTCTTCATTATTTCCTCAAACCCGCTCTCTTTAGGAAGCATAAAGTCTCAGGGCCAGTGGGGGGCGGATGTGGCCGTGGGGGACACTCAACCCCTTGGGCTGCCATCTTATTTTGGCGGGCCTTCCGTGGGATATATTGCCGCCGTTAAAGCTCTGCTGCGAAAGATGCCTGGAAGAATCGTAGGACAGTCGCTTGACCGGGACGGCAGAAGAGCCTTTCTATTAACCCTTCAGGCCCGGGAGCAGCATATCAAAAGAGAAAGAGCAACCTCAAATATATGCTCAAATCAGGCCCTGGCGGCACTGGCCGCAACGGTTTACCTGGCTGCCATAGGCAAAAAAGGGCTGGAAGCTGTGAGCAGGCAGAATATTCAGAAGTCCCATTACCTCTTCGAAAGGCTCACTTCAGAACTGCCGGTGCAGGGTCTGTACGAGCAGCCCTTTTTTAATGAGTTTCCCATCAAATTAAATAAAAAAGCGGCAGATATCCTGGGTGGTATGGAGAAGGAGGGAGTATTCGGAGGAATTCCCCTGCAGCGGTTCTATCCGGATCAGGGGGAGCTGAATAATGTAATCGGTGTGGCAGTGACGGAAAAAAGAACGCGCCTGGAGCTCGATAACTATGTGGAAATACTGAAAGGACTCTGCGATGTCTAAAAAAAATCTTGAAGGCTCTGTAAAATTGATATTTGAGATCTCAAAGAAGGGCAGGGTGGGATTCAATTTTCCTGATCTGGATGTGCCGGAAAAGCCTATTTCAGAGCTTATCGATGCATCTTCCTTGCGGAAAGAGGATTTACCGGAATTGCCCGAAGTGTCCGAGGTGGATGTGATCAGACATTACACCAATCTCTCCCGCATGAACTATGGAGTGGATTTGGGTTTTTATCCCCTTGGTTCCTGTACCATGAAATATAATCCAAAAATCAATGAGGATCTTGCCGGCCTGGCAGGTTTTGAAAAAGTCCACCCCCTGCAACCGGAATATTCAGTACAGGGCATCCTCTGCCTGATGTACGATACTATTGTAAAACTCTGTGAAATAACTGGTATGAAATGGGGAACGCTTCAGCCCTTTGCCGGCGCCCACGGGGAATTTACCGGCATGAAGTTGTTTCGCGCCTATTTTAACAGGAGAGAGGAGAAAACCAGGACTAAAGTGCTGATACCGGATTCGGCACACGGCACAAACCCTGCCTCGGCAAACATATCGGGTTTTGAGGTGGTGGAGATCAAATCAAACGCCCCGGGACTTGTTTCGATCAGCAGTCTCAAGGAGCATCTGGATGAACATCTTGCCGGAATAATGCTTACCAACCCGAATACTCTGGGCCTTTTTGAAAAAGATATTAAAACTATTGCCGCGCTTGTGCATGAGGCCGGGGGGCTCCTCTACTACGACGGAGCAAACCTGAATGCAATTATGGGAAAAGCGAGACCAGGGGACATGGGCTTTGATGTAGTGCATTTAAATCTTCATAAAACATTCGCTACCCCCCACGGCGGCGGCGGACCGGGATCCGGCCCGGTGCTGGTCAATGAGCGGCTTGTCCCCTTTCTCCCCATCCCGGATATTGTCAGAAAAGGTGATCTCTACCATCTTGAGCATGACCGTCCCGATACAATCGGCAGGATATCGGGTTTCTACGGCAATATCGCTGTAATTGTAAAGGCATACGCCTATATTCTGTCAATGGGCGCCGACGGTTTGAAAAAGGTCTCTGAGCTTGCGGTCCTGAATGCCAATTACCTCAAGGAAAAACTAAAAAAGGATTACCTCCTGCCATATGATACCCTCTGCAAACATGAGTTTGTCTTATCCGCAAAAGAGATGAAGAAGGATTTCGGGATATCGGCCCTTGATATTGCCAAGCGTCTGCTCGATTATGGTGTGCATCCGCCCACAATCTATTTCCCTTTAATTATTCAGGAAGCATTGATGATCGAACCTCCGGAAACGGATTCAAAAGAAGCGCTGGATGCTTTTATTGCCATAATGTCAATTATTTACCAGGAAGCGGAAAAAAACCC
>DRHE01000156.1 GCA_011049745.1 Spirochaetales bacterium
CAGTGTCACTGAAATAGCCGTCAAGCTCTATACCCACATCCAGTCCGGCAATATCTCCCTCTTGAAGCTTCCTGCGCCCGGGAATACCATGGATCACCTCATTATTTATTGATATGCAGAGGGAAGCCGGATAATTCATATAACCTAAAAAAGCGGGTTTTGCTCCCCGCCGGATTATCGAATTCCTTATAAAATCATCGAGCTCGCCGGTGGTAATGCCGGGTTCCGCCAGATCTCCGCACGCCTGTAAAACCTCAGCTAAGATCTGCGAAGCCTCCAGAATTTTTGCTATTTCTTTCTCATTTTTTAACTCCAGCATACGAAAAGATTATTTTTTCTTACTTTGCGGACTATCATCTACCTTCTGCTTTACCTGTTTAGCCGGCTTGGACATTGCAGAGAAGAGCTTTTCCGCATCATCACCGAAAGAATCCTTGATAATATTTTCCAGCGAATCGGTTTTTCCGGCAGTTATGGTAACCCTGCCCCTGGTAATAACCCCTTCTGCAACATTTAATTTCGGGGTAGTAATATTGCCCAGGACTTTTCCGCTTTGTATCAGGTTGACCTCTTCGGAAGCTGTAATATTACCGATCAGTGTGCCGGCAATAGTTACTTTTTTAGCCTCAATATCAGTCATTACTTTACCGGTGGGACCCACTGTAAGTTGGTCATCTGTTTTGATGTCACCGGAGAATTTACCCTCTATTAATATAGAGCCGTTAACATAAAAACGTCCTTCGAAAACCGAACCTTCACCGATTATGCAATTGACGGTTTCATTCTTGACAGCCATTTTTTCTCCTTTAAAAGCTTTTCGAAAAGCCACCATATCATTTCTGCCTGATCTCTTCAAGTTTATTATATAAAAGGGATGCTTTCAGATTATTTGCGTCTAACTCTCTGGCATATCCCAGCTCTCTGGCTGCTGCCTCATAGTCCCCATCAGCCAGAAAAATCGAACCCAATTCAGTGCGAGTGAGGGAACGAAAATGATCCTGTGCACGGTTTGCCGTTTCCCGGCCAAGCAGGATATCGGCCTGCCGCAATTCCCTTATTGCCTCTTCATACTGTGCCGAATTTTTAAGAATTAATCCCAGATTATACCTGACCTGCCAGCTATCCTTCCTCTCCAGGTAACTTTTAAGTCTGGCCGCCGCTTCCGGGTAATCTCCCTCAAGGGCTTTAATTATTCCCTGCAGATGCAGATGCCACAGCGGCCCCACCTCCCCGCCGAATCTTTCAGTAAATTGATCCAGAGCCATAGCTGCGCCGGCAATATCGCCAAGCTCCAGCAAATAGGCTGCCAGCGCCTTGCACAAATTTTCATTATCGGGAAAAAGATTATAAAGCTGCCACAGCTTTGAGCGGTGCAGCGAGGGAGAGAAAGAAGTTCCGGCAAGCTCCAGCCCAAGCAGAAGTGTTTCCAGCTCCTGCGGATCCAGATCATGTAGTTTCTGGAGCGCCTCTTTTGCTTCTTTTATCTCCCCTCTTTTTTTATAACTTCTGACCAGCTCCAGCAGTACCTGCTTTTTCTCAGGATACCTCAAAGCAGCTATTACCTTGAAGCTGTGCTCCCGCTCAGGGTTATTTTGAAGCTCATTAATCCAGGCCAGATTAAGATAAGGTTTCCAGGAATAGTGGTAATCCATTTGAATAAATTGCTGATAGATCTTTGCCGCAGAATTGTAATTCCCGGCTAATAAATTGTTGTCAGCCAACAACAGGATCAGATCCTTGCGCTGCGGGTACTTTTTAACCAGGCGCTCCAATCTGAAAATACTCTCATCCATGTTGCCCTGATCATAGGCAATTAAAGCAACCGGCTCATCATAGATTTCTTCAACTAAATATTGCTCAATAACTTCCATGGCCGCTTCACCATTACCCTCTTTCATCAGGCTCAAAGCTGCATCCAGCAGTAGACGTTTATCTGCTTGTTTCTTACCCAGATCGAGTAGAATCCCGGAATTTTTATTTTTTTCCAGTAAGAGCAGTTGTTTAAGCTCCTCCGGAAGATCATCTGGAAAATCAATCTCCACTCTGTTTCTTTGTACGGCTTCAGCCCATAGTGACAAAGGTATTTTCTTTTTCGCCGGATCAGAGATATTGAGAGAATGACTTTGACCGGAACGTAATTTGCCATATAGCATCAAAGTTTGTAAACTCGAACTTCCGGGTATCGAAGCGAGCGCCTGCGCTGCCTGCCCCTCAAAATCTTGAAAATCACCGCTCATATTTGTCAACTTCAAAGAACGCTTTAGCACGCGAAGGTATTCATACTCACTGTTGGCTGATCTAAGGGCTATGGCGATATTATTCGCCGCCTGATCCAGATATCCTAAAGAAACAGCCTGATCCGCATCTTTTAACAGTAAAGCTATTTTCTCCTCTCTATCCCTGCCGGAACTTATTTGAGAATTAATAAAAAGGAAGGTTGTTACCGCCAGCAGAAAAATGCAGATCAAACTAAGACTGATTAGTAATTTCTTTTTCAATTTCTTTAGTGCTTCTGTATGGAATCAAGTACGCCATTTATAAAACGATAAGACTCATCTGTGCCGAATTCCCTGGCAATATCAATGGCTTCATCAATGGTAACAGTTGCCGGAATATCCGGTTGATAGAGTAAACAAAAAACACTCATTCTCAATATTGCCAGATCAACCCGTGACAACCGGGAGAAATCCCAATGCTCGAGATGCTCTTTGATCTTCTCGTCAATTACCGGCAAGTTCTCTATTGTTCCTTTAACAAGCAAGCGGGAAAATGCTAGAGTTTCCTCTTTTAGCCTGCCTCTTCTCTCTTCATCAATCCAGGAAAAAGTGAATAATTCATCAATTTCCCGGCAGGCTATATCGAAACTATAGATCGCCTGAAAAGCGATTATACGGCCTTTTCTCCTACCCCCCATGGCTAATAGGACAGATTATTATCAAATATTTTTATTTCCGCCTTTTTTTTCAATCCTGCAAGAATATCCAGGAGCGCCTTCTGATAGTACTCAGCCTGTTTTCTCTGAAGCAGTTGAGAACGGATCTCGTCTTTGACCGTATGGCTCTGCCGCGGCGGTATCTTGTCGTCAATAGTCAAAAGCTGAAAAGGGATCTTTTCTTCAATCTTAATAATGTGGAAACCAATATTAGATTGATGTACGCCGCTTATTTCGCCGAGTTCTTTTCGGAAAGTAAGCTCAAAGAAATCTTTGCCTAAGAGCTGTTTTCTGGCTGCATCGTTGCGGCGTAAGTAACCGAAATCCCCGCCTCTATAGCGCGAAGCATTATCTTCTGTATATTTTATTACCATATCTTCAAAGGCAGCGCCATTCTGCAATTCTCTATAGATCGCATCCGCTTTTTCCCGTGCTTTATCACGAGCATCTTTGGACTGCGGATTGCGAGTATCAATAAAAATATGTTTAAAACGTACTATATCCGGAGCCACAAACGCAGTTTTATTGGCTTCGTAAAACTCGATTATTTCCATTTCAGTCGGAGGCGGGATATTTTCCAGGAAAGAGCGTTTCTTCTCCATAACATATTTCTGCTGTATTATTGCCCTTTTAAGCTGCTCGAGATACTCATCCCAGGTAAGGCCGGATTGACTAACAATTGACTTAAATTCAGCATCGGTCAATTTTCGGTTCAGATTCATACTCAAACCCCCTGACTGCCTGGCCAGTTCAATCCGGGCATTCACTTCTGATTCGGTAACAGTAACATTCTCCTGTGAAGCAGCCTGGCCAATCAAAATTTCACTGATCAGCAGATCTAAGAATTTCTTCCGGTCTGCAGTAGAGAGTTTTTGTTTAGTTCGTTTCTCTATAGCCTCAATTTTGCCGTTCAATTGCTTTACAGTAATTACTTCAAATTTATCAAGTTTCACCGTAGCCGCCGGCTTGTCTATTATCTGTGCAAAGATCTTGGCGCCGCCGTTCAATAGATAAAGAGATATTATTAGTAATGTTATTTTCTTATTCATTGGTGTATATAATCCTTTTTCTTTTAAACGTATAAAAGATATGTCAAGAGCCATTGCTATGTCAAGTATAGCATTAGCGGAGAGCTATTTCAGGAAATCCTATCTTTTCTTTCAGCTTTTTTACTCCTGAAAGTTTATGGTCCAAAGATAGACCTATCTTCAGAAAATACACAGCTTGATCATTTTCATTTAAGATACAGTGTATCTCAGCAATTTTTTTGTAAAAAAAGGCATCATCTTTTTTTGAAAAATTAAAGTTTATTAATTCCCGGATATACTCAATAGCCATTTCCGGCGATAAAATACTCATCATTTTAAAACAGGTAAGATCACGGAGCCGTTCGATTATTTCTTCAATAAAGTGATTAAAATATGGATTTTCCATTTCATTCATGTATAATTTTTTATACAAATTAAAGGATTTTATATACTCGCCGCTAATCTCGTAAGCCTCGGCCAATAGAAAGAGGCAATCCATATAATCTCCATAATCCATAAAAAGTTCCAATCTGTACTCGCCATTTGTGCTGGTAATATTTTCGTAAAGTTCTATTGCCTCTTCATAGTTGGAATTAAGCAGATCATGAAATATCAATCGTGCCTGGCTTGCAAGGTCGTATTTCCGTTTTTTTAAGAATTCGCGATAGTTGAATCTGAGTTGTTTAAGATAAACAGAGAGGTTACGATCATATCGTTCCTTCTTCTCCGGATCACTTAATATCTCGTATGCAGTGAGAAGACTACTCATTTTCCTATGGCAATTGTCTTGGCTGGTGCCGAAAGCCTTTATATCCGGATGTATCTTCTTGGCTTTTCTGCGAAAGGACTTCTTTATCTCATGAGCCGAGGAATCCAGCTTAACTCCCAAAACCTCGTAGTAATTTACCAATTCGCCCTACTTAACTGAAATTTTATTAACAACAGAATACCTTATAATGATACAATTGTCAAGGTTTTTTCTCTTCACACCTTCTTAGTCTACCTTAAAATCAATTGTAAATTATTTTATACACCTTGCCAGCTTATAGTCATTCATGCTAATTTCCAGTTATGTTTGGCTTTTTGATCAAAAAAACTTTTTTCGATATGTGGGACAATCTCTTCCGTATAGTAGCTCTGAATCTTGGCTTCCTTATCAGTTTTGCCCTGCTTATCTATATACCACTGCTCTTTCAGAATAATCTCATCCTCTTCTATCTCTCAATATTATTCAGCCTGCTGATTGTTTTTATCTATACAGGCACAGCCGGCGCCGTAGTCAAAGATATTTCTGATTATCAAAACCCTCAGTTTAGCGATATCCTCAAATACCTGAAAGCCACCTTAAGTTCAAGCCTCTTTTTTGCCCTTATAAATATTATCTTTTTCTTCCTTATATATATTGCCTTCCCATTTTACAGCAACCTCAAGAATATTCTGGGTCCTCTGGCATTTTCATTGCTTTTCTGGTTTTCAGTTATCTGGATTCTGGCCAGTCAGTACTTTTATCCGGTTCAATCACGCCTTGATAGATCAACACCAAAGATATTAAAGAAGATGTTCCTGCTGTTATTGGACAATACTTTTTTTTCCATCGCTCTCTTTATAGGCACCCTTATTGTTCTGGCTCTTTCCGCTTTTACCGCTTTTCTGTTACCCGGTATTGCTTCAATCCTTCTTTGGCTGAATGTGGCATTAAAATTAAGACTCTACAAATATGATTATCTTGAAGAGCATCCCGACACTAAGAAAAATCAGATTCCCTGGGATGTTTTGCTCATCGAAGACAGGGAAAAAATCGGCAAACGCACCCTGAAGGGAATGA
>DRHE01000157.1 GCA_011049745.1 Spirochaetales bacterium
CACAGGAATCTCCAATCCTTTGATAAAGTGTTCGTTCCTGATCTTGTTATCAAACGCCTCAAACCCGATAGCGAGCTCCAGCTTTGTTGGTGTATCACCCTCCTGAATCGCGCGGGCCAGGAGCTCAAGCTCTGATATTTGGGCATATTCCGGCCTTGTTTCCAGTGTAAGCACCGAAATTTTTGGACAGTATAAGTTCATCTTCGTTATGAAGTAAAACAGAGCAGTGGTGGAGAAGGTTCGCTCATCCAGAACAGAACCATTGTTTGAAACAATGATCTTGCGTAGATCTTTTTTCTGCCCATCTGAGAGAACATTGTGGAAGATAAAGTCTACCTGCTTTAAGATGTCTTTATAGCAGACATGTTCCTGGCTCACCTGGGACGGCAGGTTACAGCCGAGGCATTTGGCCCATCTGCAAGCTTGGGTATAGAATACTATGAATATGAGAAGGCCCTCTACCGGATTTTGGAACCAATAATCCGCAGGTATCCGCGGATTATGGTCCTTCCGGAAGCCGTATGTTTTACCGACTTCCTTGGTTCTTTTGGCAATAATCCTGGCGGTTTTATCTGTCATTCTACATCTACCTTGAACGCCGCACGGACCTTTTTCCCTTTATCAAAATCCGCGATGACATGGCCGGCCTTCTCCACTCTTACGTCAAACTCTCGTATTGCCTGGGCCATAACAGGCAGTGCTTCTTTTCTAAAGCGCTTTGCATCCTCTACTGCTTCGAACATATCGTCAAAGGCCTGGGCCATCTTAGTATGATCGAGGTTTCCGGAAGCTGCTTCCTTGTAAATCTCAACCTGCTGCGTTTTGAGCATTTTTGCGGTGCTTGCCAGAATATTGCTTCCAGCCTCTTTTGCGCTTTTGACCACATCGAGAATTTGCTTCTGATCGGAAAGAGCAAGAAACGCAGTGGTTCCAATCCTTATGGCTGGAACTGTAACGTTTAATGTGCTTTTTACACCGCGAATGAGCTGCTTATTTGTTCTCACCGTCATCTCAAAAGTGATAATTCCCTGTTGCTTCACCGCAACAAGCTCCTGTATCTCCTGGACCTTTTGGCGCGCAGCAAAAAGAATCTCCTGTTGTAGAAAGTCTTTAAGTGCCTCATCCTCCAGCTCGTTGATTTTGCTTTCCAACTTTGCATCCACAATCTTTGCCAGGGCAAGGAGCTTTGAAAGATTCAGCAGACTCTCCTTCATGTTCATAACATCATCAATCAGAATCTTGTTGTTCCGATCGAGCTTACCAATCCCCGCCTTGAGGGCGCCGACGATAGTGTCAATCAGATTTCCTACCTGATAAAACTTGAGCAACCACTTTTGAAGCTTCTTGTTGACCTTTCCGGCAATCCTTAGGGCCCAGCCTTTTTTACCGGGATTGAATTTGCCCGGATCAATAGAGCTTGCCTTGATAGTCAGATCTGCAAGATTATCGGCAATCTCCTGGCCGGGACCTTTCTCTTGACTTAGATCCCTAAAGGGCCGCGCCAGCATAATGCTGTTTTGATTTGCCGCATCATTAAGAATCTCTGCACCAAGCTGATCGACAGCACCGACGAGCTCTTCCTGTTTTCTCAAGTCCTCAACACTATAGCCCTTGAGAATTTTTGTAAGAAACGTATCGGCATTCTTCTCGATCTTCAGCAAAGATTTCTCTTCTAGAGGCACCGGCGTTGTCAAATCCTCGGCATAGCCAAGGTCCTTCTTTACATCAGCCATTGTGGGCACATTTAGTGCGGTTTTTTGGGCCATCAACAACACTCCTTCTTATTTATTGTTTGATTCTCTCAATGAGCCTATCCAGCTCATCACGGGCATATTCCATATCAACTGAAGCCCTGCCCGCTTTTGTCTCTGCTTCAGTGATACCTGACATAGCCAAATCGATCTCGGTCATTGCTTGTTCATTATGGGTGAGCAATTTGTTGACCTTCTCCCGTCTCGTTTCCCAGCTCTCCTTCCTTTTATTAAGTGTCTCTATCTCGTCCAGATCAGCTTGTTCCGGGTTATCAAGCGCATGCAGGTGTCTCAGTCTCTTTTCAATATAATCCAATTTGGTGGTATGCATACCTTCCAGTGTGAGCACAACTTTTTCAAGATTGTCCAAAACCGCAAGATAGAGCTGTTCTACGGTACCCAGGAATCTCTGAAAGGCCATTTCCGTCGGGTCTAGTTTGCTTTGAAGTATGTCTGTGAAAGTATCAAACTTTTCACGAATTTTTTCATACTGTTCTTCGGCCTGGGTGGAGTATAAAGAGAGCCTCTTTGCTTCCCTGAATTTTTCCAGCTTCTGCTTCAGTCTGGTTACTACTCGTTCTTTATGCTGCTGCATTTGAGCGTTTAGAAGAGTGATGTATTTCATCTGGATGGAATCTTTACGGAAGTAGTTCACAATAAAACTTATCGTTCCAACCGCCAGAACACCTATGGCAACAAATAATATTACTCCTCCGAAGAGATTGATAAGCCAAAAGAATAATCCGACACCACCAAACAGAATAGCATAAATTGATATAGGGTGCTGGAGTATCCTGCTGGTTACTTCTTTTTTTATCGCGTTCTGCGAAAAATCAATCTGTTTCATATTCCTCATCCCTAGCCAAGCCACATTCTTGATTGGAAAAATTTCCTTGCCAAAAAAACAAGGAAATTGGTATTAAGGTACTAAGGTGAAACCATGTACACCTCGACTCTTTTCAGCCGGTCATTGTACGATCTGTTGGATTCCCCATCCATTTTTTTTAACGGCTCGGATCCTCCAGCACCGATGGCCCGAATTCTGTTCGGGTCCATATTATAGGTTTGAACAAAGTATTCCTTGACCGAAATCGCTCGCTCCTGTGAAAGAGCCTCGTTTGCCTCCGGATCACCACGAGTGCCGGTATGACCTTTGACGACGATCCTGAAGTTTGGATAATGTTTCAAGATCTCAATACTCGCATCGAGTTGTTCCTGACCGTTATAGTCAAGGTCGAAAGTACCGGATAGGAAGGTCACATTCCTGAACTTAAGTGAACCGACAAAGCGGAGCGTTTCCCATTGAGAATCTTTAAGCAGTGGAAACTTTCGCTCGAGTGAGTTTTCATAAGAACCTTGTTCTGTGCCAAACACTCCTGAGGCATATACTTTCTCAAGAAAAGAAGAGTCAATAATAGTGAAAGGATCCTGATTTGGTAGTGGATTGTTTTGAAAATCACCATTCTCGATAAGAATTTTAAGAGTAGAGTCGATAGATGCAAGCAATTCCTCCTGATAGTATGCGCTCTGAGCATCCAGACCAAACCATCGTGCATTCTCAAAGAGATCCAGCCATTTTACACCTTGCAGCATTGACTGAACCTGAGCTTCATTCAGCTTTGTATGTGCCATAATATCCTTTTGGAGCAGTTCAGGCTGCTCGGTGTAGATCTTCATGGTTTGGTAGTAGTTTTTTACCACCAGCTCGACAAGCTCAGGATTCTTGATTGCGTAGTTCCTGCTTACAAGCAATATATCCACAATCAACTTTTCAACATTTTCAGTACCGAGAAGCTTTACAACACCGGAGTTTGAAAGAGCCTTAGTGACATACGGTTCCCATATTACTGCTACTTCTACTTCTTTGCTCATAAACTTTCTGTATGCTTCTTTGGCGCCGCTTGTTTCAATCTTCCAGTTACCGCTGCTGTTCAATAATTCAGCAATTCCAAAATGAACACCAACTGATTTCAACAGGTGATGACTTGGCGAATCAGGGGTAAAGGCTATCTTGAAATTTTTCGTGTTCTTGAGTTTATCTATACTATCGATTTTGTTTTTCCAGGCAACAATGGCGTCACCACCTTTAGATTCATCTATAACTGTGATTATTGTGCCGGGAAAACCTTCCGCTGCGCCGTTTACAAGATATGCGTCAACAGTACAGACCGCAAGATCGATCTCACCGGATTTTAAATCAGCCATTCTGCCCGGATAATCGGCTTCATCGTCAATAATCACAACTCGATAGCCCTCGTCGCGCATCAGCTTTTTAAAAACTGGAGACTGGATCGGGAAGTACCCGATCCAGCTATCCAGCGCAATTTTAATTTCTCCTTTCATGCCCCTGGCATCACTCGTAGCATATGTTTGCTGCTTTTGAATGCTGGGTTGCATGACTTTATAGATCACTCCGGCAATCACCAGAAGTAAAAATATTACAATCGCTACTACGGTATGCTTCTGCATGATTGTTTACCTGGGCCTACTCTGGTTTGAATTCGTCAACAAC
>DRHE01000158.1 GCA_011049745.1 Spirochaetales bacterium
ATCTCGTTGTGCGCGCTCTTAAAACTTTGGGAAAAAAGATACGCTTTATCTATTCCTGGGATGATTACGATGTCTTCCGTAAAGTACCTGCCAATATGCCTAACCCACGGGAGTTGGAGCAATACCTGCGCAAACCCATCACCTTTACCCCTGACCCCTTTGGAAAGGAAGCGAGTTACGCACGAAAAAATGAAGTGGAAACGGAAAAACTTCTTCCCCTGGTGGGAATCGATCCTGAATATATCTACCAGGCAGAGCAATACCGTAAATCCCTGTATGCGGAGGGTATACGCACAGCCCTGCTCAACCGGGAGCTGATCCGTAACATCCTGAACGAGCACCGCACAGCCCCCCTGCCGGAAGAGTGGTGGCCGCTGTCCGTCTTCTGTGAGAACTGTAAACGCGATACCACGCGCATACTCGATTGGGATGGAGACTACGCCTTAACCTATACCTGCGACTCCTGCGACAATAACGAGACAGTGGATCTGCGCCGTACACCGGCGGTAAAACTATTCTGGCGCGTGGACTGGCCCATGAGATGGGCATATGAAGGAGTGGATTTTGAACCGGCCGGCAAGGATCATCATTCTGAAGGAGGCTCATTTGATACTGCCAGCCGTATTGTTCGTGAGGTATACGACTACGATGCGCCCACAACATTTCAATATGATTTCATCGGAATAAAGGGCAGGGGAGGAAAAATATCCTCTTCAACCGGAGAGGTTGTAAGCCTGAAGGATGTTCTGGAGATATACCAGCCCGAAATTGTGCGTTATATGTTTGCCGGGACCAGGCCCAATTCGGAGTTTTCCATCTCTTTTGATCTCGATGTTATTAAGATATATGAAGATTATGACCGCTGTGAACGCATATATTATGGAACTGAGGCTGTCTCGGAAAAAAGGGCGGCTAAAGAAATGAGAATCTACGAACTCTCTCAGGTAACTGAACCATTTAAGGAACCACCCACTCAACTTCCCTTTCGCCACCTATGCAACCTCCTGCAGATAAAGAGGGGCAATATAGAGCAGGTTTTTCAAAGTCTCAACTTGAAGAGCAGCGGTGAAGAACTGAAGCGATTAACCTGCCGTGCCGAATGCGCCTGGAACTGGATTACCAGGTTTGCTCCTGAAGATTTCCGTTTTTCCTTAATAGAAGAGGGCTCCGCTCCGGTTGAGGTATCTGATGTTGAAGGTAAAGCCCTCCATCTTCTCTTCACGGAGATTGACAACCGTCTGCAGGATCACGATGAAAAAAGCCTGGCTGAGGCCATTTACTCAATTGCTGAAAAGTCGGGCATGGAAGCCGGAGAGCTCTTTAAGCTCGTGTACCGGGTTCTTATCGACAGGGAAAAGGGCCCCCGCCTGGCCGGATTTTTATTGACCATAGGCAGGGAAAGTGCTTTGAAGCGTCTTGGGGCCTATTAGGCTTTAATAATGTTCAGGCAATACTGAGGCACCACCAAATCCTGTCCGCTGCCTTGACTGAAGAGTTATTTCTCCTGTATGGTGATCCAAAGCTTATCAGGAAAGAAAATTAATCCACATATTTATTAGGAGGAAAAAAAGTTGAAAAAGGTAGCTATCGGCTGCGATCCCAATGCAGCAGCAAGAAAACAGGTCATTATTGATTACTTAAGCGAACTTGGTTACGAATGGGAAGATTACGGCAGTGAAGACATTGTATACGCTAACGTGGCTTTTAAGGTAGCCGAAGCAGTGGCCGGCGGCAAACATGACCGCGGCATCCTGATCTGCGGCACAGGTATCGGTATGAGCATTGCCGCCAACAAGATACCCGGCGTCTATGCCGCACTCTGTACGGATGCCTACTCTACCGAACGCTCCCGGAAGAGCAACAATGCCAACATCATGACCATGGGCGCCTTTACCATCGGCTCGCAACTGGCCAGGACCCTGGTTAAAGTGTGGATGGAATCAGAGTATACACCTGGCGGCAGGTCGGAACCCAAGGTTCAAAGGATCGTGGATTACGCCAACGAACATATCAAGTAAGCCGGAGAGGATAAAATGTACAGCCTTAATGAAAATGATGAATTTCGTCTGAAAAAGAACGCTCTTAATATCAGGAAAAATATCCTGCGCCTGATAAAGGCGGATCGGGCCGGCCATCTGGGGGGAGCACTCTCATCTGTAGAGATTATGACTGCACTCTACTTTCAGATCATGAAGGTAGACCCCAAAAATCCCAAGTGGGAACAGAGGGACCGCTTCGTGCTTTCCGCCGGCCATAAATGCTTGGCTCTCTACTCTACCCTGGCCGAGAAGGGCTTCTTTGATGAGTCCCTGCTCGATACCTATGGTTCTTTTAAATCAATATTTCCCGGACATCCCGATATGCACAAGGTTCCCGGGGTTGAGTCCAACACCGGGGCGCTGGGCCATGGTCTCTCCATTGGCGGCGGCATGGCCATGGGACTTAGAATGTCAGGCCTAAAAGCCAGGGTATATGTTGTTCTTGGTGACGGCGAGCTGGCTGAGGGATCAAACTGGGAAGCGGCAGCCGCTGCCAGCCACCATGGTATTGATAATCTTTTAGCAATAATCGACCGGAACGGATTGCAGATAGGGGGCAGAACTACTGATGTTATGAGCTATGAACCCCTGGCTGAGCGCTGGCGCTCCTTTGGCTGGAATGTGCGTGAGGTAGATGGCCATAATTTTAAAAGTCTTGTGGAAGCAATGTCGGCAATCCCCTTTGAAGAGGGCAAGCCATCGCTGATTATCGCCGACACCATAAAATCAAAGGGATTTTCCTTTGCCGAAGACAAAGCCAACTATCACTACTGGAAAGCGACTACAGAGGAGATAGAACAGGCCGAGAAAGACCTGGCAGAAATCGAAAGGAGGCTCGTCGGATGAGTGAGGCTTTAGATCCAAGAAAAACCTTTGGAGAGGCTTTAGTGGAAGTGGGTGAAAAAAATAAGAATATCATCGCCCTATCGGCTGACAGTTCAAGCGGTTCACAGCTAACAGCCTTTAAGAACAGATTTCCCGACCGCCACATTGAATTCGGTATTATGGAACAGGGCATCACCGGTTTTGCCGCAGGCCTGGCCACAACCGGGAAGATTCCTTTTTTTGTTGCCATTGCCCCTTTTGTAACTGCGCGTTCCTTTGAAATGTTCAGGAATGACCTGGGTTATATGCGGCAGAATGTTAAAATTGTCGGACGCTGCAGCGGCTTAACCTATAATACCCTGGGGCCTACACATCAGTCTCTGGACGATCTGGCCCTGATCAGAACAATTCCGGGTGTTGTCGTGCTTAACCCCGGAGACCCGGTGGAAATAAAAAAGGTGGTGCATGCTGCTGCCGAGCATGTAGGCCCTGTTTACATAAGGATCGGCAGCCCCAAGATGCCGGTGCTCTTTGAGGAAGATTACAATTTTACCATTGGTAAGGGTATTCTCATGAAAGAGGGTATTGACGTTACCATTATCGGTACCGGCACTCTTCTATACCAGGCTTACTCCGCTGCCGAGCTTTTAGCTAAAGATGGCATTAAGGTGCGCCTGATCAACATTCATACAATAAAACCTCTTGATAAAGAGATCATTATTAAAGCGGCCAGAGAAACCGGAAAGATCGTGGTGGTAGAGGAACACTACATAGCAGGCGGCCTGGGGGGAGCGGTAGCCGAAACTGTTACTGAATCCTTTCCGGTGCCGGTTAAGAGGATCGGTGTTGATGATCAATTCGGCAGTAATGGTCCCTACGATCAATTGATCGGGTTATATGGTTTAAGGGCCGAACAGATCGCCGAAACCGTGAAAAAATTCATCAGTTGAAACTGAAGCAGTAAGGAAGCAATAGGTAATAGATGTATGTATCAGAGCTGAAACGGGCAATCGGTAAAAAAACTGTTGATACGCTTATAAAGAACAATATGAAAATCGGTCTCGGTTCCGGGAGTACCGCCTTAGGGGCGGTACTCCGCATTAGTGAACGGGTTAAGAAGGGCAGCCTGAGCAATATTATTCTCGTTCCCACCAGTTTCCAGACTGAAGTGGAGTGTATGCGGCTGGGGCTCCACCTGCGCTCTTTAAGCGATCCTGCCATAGACGGCAAATTAGATATCACTATTGACGGCGCCGACGAAGTTGACTCACAGTGGCTCCTCACCAAGGGAGGGGGAGGAGCTCTGCTCCTGGAAAAGATCGTAGCCTATGCTTCTTTACGGTACGTGGTTATGATCGAACAGCGGAAATTGGTTAAGTGTTTGGGAGAAAAGCTGCCCCTGCCTGTTGAAATTGTACCGGAAGCTCTCACCACCGCAGCCCAGCGACTGCAATTGCTGGGAGCAAAGACAAATTTAAGAATGGCCAAGGTAAAGGCTGGTCCGGTGATAACCGATCACGGAAACTTCATCCTTGATGCCAACTTCAAGCAGCAGTATGATCCCATTAAGATGGATCAGGATATCATGATGATACCCGGGGTAATGGCTAATGGCATTTTCACCCGTCATGTGGATCATCTCTTCATTGGCCACGACAACGGCCGGGTAGAGCACAGACACTCAATTTAATCAGCTAATATATCAGTAATTATTCACTTTCCCACTTGCACTTAATCCCCTTAAGGTTAGTATTCATGCTATGAAGGGATACATTTTCGTAGAACTCTTTGAAAAGCGCATTAAGTCATTTCTATCGGTTAGTGGGGCTGGTCCTGAAAGGCTGCACCTGACAACTGTAAAAGACTTACAGAATTCAGGAATGATAAAGCTTTATTTTTGCCCTGAAGAAGAGTGGGAATTCTGTTCGGATGAAGAAAGGGTCCTGATCAAGGAAATTATCATAGATGAAATCCCCCAGGTAAAGAGCGGAACAGTAGCTATTGATCTTCTGGGAAGAATTGAAAATAGAGTTACATTGTTACTTACGGTACTGTTAGATGGAGAACCCTGCCAGGAAATTGCAGTTGATCTAAGCTCTCTCTCCAAGAGCCCCAGCTTAAAATATTTTATTATCCCGCCCTTGCTTATTTTTCTACTGTTAATTCTTTATCTGCTCTTTTTAAAATCATATTTTCAATCAACCCCGGCAGCCATAACACCCGGACCACCGGTTCCTACGGCAACTGCAGAAGAAAAAATTATACCCGCTTTCACACCGGTATTGATCTATTTTAATCCGGAGAGCGCCAAACTATCATTTGGAGCAAAGGAAAAACTGGAGAATTTGCTTACCGTCTTAAAAGTCCGGAGCTCCGGTACTTTATATATTACCGGCTACTGCGCTCTTTACGGCTCAGAGCGCGGCAGAGAGAAACTCTCTCTGCAAAGAGCCCTGAATGTGGAAACCTATTTAATAAATAGCAGCTGGAAAACGGAAAAGAAAGCTGAAGTCAGGGGACTCGGCGGCAGGAATCCGGTTACCACTGATAGAACGAAACAGCATCTAAACCGAAGGGTTGAGATTGGCTTTCTCTTTGATTAAAATTATGGAGGAATTATGAAGATTAAATTTTCCGGCACCGGATTTATTACCCAACATCTGGCTGCTGAACTCATAGGGCTTGGCTGCGCCGTACCACTGGCCGTCATGTTTACCCTGAATATGGCTCTGGAATTACCCGCTTCAATATCAGCTGCCGCCGGTACAGTAATCATTTTCGGCTTGATTATTAACTATATAATTGCCCGCAGGAAAGGGCAATTTATTGCTGCCTTTTATCAGCAGACCCTGAACAATCAGGAAATAGAGAGCGGGTTTATAAAACTGGTCAGGCTGCCGCTGCTGCAATCCCTGCTTATATTTTTAAGAATGATCAGTGGTACAGTAATTATTGCGATATACATATATTACAGCCTGCAAATCACTATAAAAGATCTTACCATTTTTCTGGTTTCAGCCTCTTTCGCTTCCTACATGACCGGACTTATCAATTACTTCATCCTTTTCTATATTATTGATCAACCGCTTAAAGACATCATCAATGGTAATTATATCGGTAATTATATCTCCCCGGAACTGATAGAGAATAAGAAATATTTCGGCTTAAGCAGTAAAAGCCGTATATTGATGTTTTTATTTATTCCCGTCACTACAGGTATGATAAACATTCTCCTATTAAGCATATTTTATCCCACCACAGCTTCATTCCTCTCATTTAAAAATCACTTGCTGCAGTTGCTTTTGCTGAATTTTTTTTCCTTCCTGCTGGGATTCCTGATGCTTTTTCTTGGCGATATAAAAAGATATAAGAATTTATGGGCAGCGGTAAATGGACTGACCAATACCGTAAGGGGTTTAAACAGTGATGCTCCTTCTGCCCTGGAAGATGAATTCGCTTACCTCTCCTACCGAATTAACCTGTCAATAAAAAGCTTATTCGCTCTTTTTGTAGAGCTGAAACGCGCAGCTGCTTCCGGAAGCCGATTAAGCCGGGAAATGGAAACAACCACAGCCAAAGCTTCTGACAAATTAGCAGCTATTTCTGCATCAATTGATTCATTTAAAGAAAGATCAACAAACCTGAATCAACAGATAAGCCATTCAAATAATACCTTTCAGGAGATCAAGGATTTTATTCAACAGGTAAATAGACGTATTGAAGACCAGGCCGCATCGGTAACCCAGTCTTCTGCTGCAGTCGAGGAGATTATTGCCTCCATGAATAACATGACCAAAATTGCGGAAGCTAAAAAAGGCCTGATTAACAATCTCACCAGCCTGGCCAGGATCGGTGAAAGCAATATGAGTGAAATGGCCGGGGCTTTCAAAAGTATCGATCGTTCAGCAGGCACTATTCTGGAAATGATGGAAATCATAAATACCGTAAGCAAGGAAACCGACCTATTAGCAATGAATGCTGCAATTGAAGCAGCCCATGCAGGTGAGTACGGCAGGGGCTTTGCTGTTGTTGCTGAAGAAATCAGGAAGCTGTCGGAAACCACGGCAAGTAATACAGCAAATATTTCCAGTACACTAACCGGTATAATAGATAATATCAAACAAACAACAAAGGTCACTGAAAACACCGGATCATCAATCAGTCAGATTATCGAAGGCATAACCGAGGTTGCCCAGAGCATGAATGAAATGATCCTGGGAATGTCCGAGATCTCCAGCGGCAACAACGAAGTAATGAACTCACTTTCTGAGCTGGTCAGTATTACTGAGGATGTCAAACAATACTCGGGCCGGATGGACTCCCAGGTGCTGGCTATGGATCAGGTTATGGAAAAAGTAGCGAATCTTGCAGAAGACACCTTCTCAGCTATGGATAATCTGAGTGCCGATCTGATGAGTGTTCCCGAATCAATTAAGAGAGTCAGCTCAATCGGTACAGAAACCTTAAAAGTTACCGCTTTGCTGCGTACAAAACTCTCCGCTTTTCCTTCCGCTTCTGAAGAGGGTATTAAAGAAAAACCTGAATTACTCAAGGAGAAGATTGAATAAGCCCATCTGCAGCTGCCTTACTGGTGGGCTCTTCGACTGCCGGGGGGAGACTGCCGGGGGGCTTAAGATTGTAATTTAGAAAAGCTGGTTCAGCTTATCCAGTCTCTGTGCCAGAAGCCGGGAAAGAAATATTCCATAGTGGGGATTTTTCTTAACAGCGGTTACAAATGATTTTTTTGATATCTTCAGTAAGACGCTTCTTCCCTCTGACTTTACAGTTGCCGACCGCCGGTTGTTTAACAGGAAGGACATCTCTCCCAGAAAGATATCATCCGGAGTGAGCCGGGTCAGGATCTTGCCTTTAGAGATTATCTTCAGCTTGCCGGAAACTATGTAATAGAGGAAGTTCGATTCTTCGCCGGCAGTGAAAACTATTTCACCATTTTCGAAAACCCGCTCTTCCTGATCATTGAAAACCCCGGGCAGAACATTGCTCTCATTAACCTGGTGCGCCATCTCGAAGCTCACCTCATTCCCTTTTTGATTATAAATGAGATTTTTAACATAATGGGCAGCCATCATTATTCCCCGGCCATGAAGCAGCAGGTAATTTTTTTCAGTTATCTGCTTGACCCTTTTACGCCAGTCAAAACCATCACCTTCATCTTTTATGACAAAGGTGGATTTCTTCGGCGCTATCCCGTAGTGAAAGTATATCTTTCGTTTAGCTATTTGCTTATTTTGATTTTTTTCCCGCATTAGATCGAAAATATTCTTACCGGCATCAAGCCATTCACTCTTTTCCTGATGGGATATCCTGCAGTTACCATGTTCAATGGCATTTATTAACAATTCCATAAGTGCAACATGGAGCCCGTCTTTTTCATCGCTATTGATAAAATTTGAATTGTATAGGTAATTTGAGACTAAATTGGAGTAGGTCTTAACATCAAAAGGGTCATTGTCAATAATAAAGGAACCGGAAATACTGGTTAACAACTGGCGCTGGATTTCCCGCTGAAAGATGATCTGCCTGTTCTGATTCAATATTTTTAAAACCCGCGGGAAATTAAAGTCCATGCTGCCCATGGAGATCAAACTGATTATATTGTTATTCTTTAAGCTGTTTTCCAGTTTTGCTTCATCGTCGAAATTATGGATACCGATTATGCCGCCGTAATGGATCCAGGGATCATCTTCAATAATCTTGATAACCTTCCTCATATTGATCTTAGGATCAGAAAGGTTTAATACACTTATTTCAGGCAGTTCATAATTTAGATATTCTAATGATTTACCTTCTGATTCCAGAAAAACGGGAGAGAAATCAGGGGCGGTTTGTTTGCAGTAGTACTCTATCTTGCGGTTGATGATACGCTCGGTACTTAACACAGCTATCTGTTTCATCTATTACCTCATAATTCCTTATTATGCAGTATCTGCCGCTTAATAACAATAGACCTTATTCTTAGTGAAAATCTCCCGGCTCTGTTTTTATGCTTTAACAACCGAAAATCGCGATATCAGTAACCGAATTCTTCCCGTTCTTTTTTCAGCACTGCCTGGTTTAACTTATTTTCTGAAATAAAGCCCTTTTTAACGGCAATTCTGCCAAAACGTTCCTTCCTTTTAGCTCCTGACCCTTCCTGCTCCTTCATTACTTCCTGTGCCTGCTCCACAGTCATGTAACCATTCTCAATTAAATAGGTTGCCAGCTTCATATGTTTTACCTTTTTAGCCATCTTTTTCTCCTTTTTTGAGTTCCTTTAATTAATTACGGCTCAATCCTTTAATTTATTAGGACTTTTACTCTCTATTATAAGACTAAAGAGGCCTAAAAGCAGGGGTATTTCCTTTAAAAAAGCCTTGACTGGATAGATAATTATTACTAAGATAAGCAGATTGTTATGATGTCGTTCGCCAAAAGTAGAATAGTATTAACTTCTCTTATAGTGGTAGCTGTACTACTTTTACCGGACGGCAGCAGCTTTTAGGCCGGAACTGAAGCTTTTTGGGCCTGCTGCCTTTTAGATAATAGAGGCGGCAGGTTTTTTTTTACACCTGGACCTGTCGGTTTGTGAATATAAAAGGGGGAAGCAATGAAAAAAAATAAAATGCTCGGTGCCCGAGGGATTATCAAGTCTTTGGAAAATCAGGGTGTTGAGGTGATCTTCGGTTATCCCGGGGGGGCTACACTGCCGATTTACGATGAACTTGCCAGATCTTCAATCAGGCATATTCTTACCAGACATGAACAGGGAGCGGCGCACATGGCAGATGGCTATGCGCGCGCCACCGGTAAAGTCGGGGTTTGTATGGCTACCAGCGGTCCCGGCGCTACCAACCTGGTAACCGGACTGGCAAATGCTTATATGGATTCCTCTCCTGTTGTAGCCATAACCGGGCAGGTGCCTCGACCAATGATCGGCAACGATGCCTTTCAGGAAGTGGATATCACCGGTATAACCTTACCCATAACCAAACACAACTATCTTATTCAGCAGGCTGACTTACTTCCCTCCACCATAGAAGAAGCATTCTATCTTGCCTCATCAGGACGTAAAGGACCCGTGTTAATTGATATTCCCAAGGATGTTCAATTGGAAGAATTCTCTTCTAAAGATATTAAGCGCCAGCCGCTGGAGGGCTACAATCCAACTATCAAGGGACATCCCGGCCAGGTTAAAAGAGCGCTTAACCTGATAAAAAATGCTGAAAGGCCGCTGATAATTGCAGGCGGCGGCGTTTCCCATGCCGAGGCCAATGAAGAGCTGCGCTTACTCTCTGAAAAAGGAGATATACCGGTGGTATATACCCTTATGGGTAAGGCTGCTTTTCCTAATCTTCATAATAATTGTTTAGGCTTGATCGGCTATCACGGCCGGGTCGAGGCCAATACGGCAATTCAAAAATCTGATCTGATTATAGCGGTTGGCACCCGCTTTGGTGACCGGTCAACCGGTCCCTTAAACACCTTTGCTGCCCAGGCAAAAATTATCCACATAGATATTGATCCGGCTGAGATAAGCAAAAATGTGGCTGTTAACCTGCCCATTGTAGGTGATGCAAAGAACATAATCGGTCAGCTCGCCGATCTTTTGCCCCCGGTAAATCATTCTGAATGGCGCAATTTTTTAAAAAAGGTCGCTCAGGAACATCCGCTGAAAGGAAAGATGAAAGGAGTCACTATCCCCAACATATTGAGAATACTATTTGAGATTTCCCAGGACCTCTTAATAGTAACAGACGTGGGCAAACACCAAATTTTCACCGCTCATTACTTTCCCATTCAAAAGAGCCGCTCATTTATTACCTCGGGCGGATTAGGAACAATGGGATTCGGAGTGCCTGCGGCAATTGGCGCGAAAACAGGTCAACCTGACCGCAGGGTGGTAACCATATCCGGCGACGGCTCTTTTATGATGAACTGCCAGGAAATAGCTACCGCTGTTGAAGAGGATATCCCAATAATTGTTATGATAATGAATGATTACTGTTTGGGGATGATCAACCAGCTACAGGATATATTTTACGGCAAGAGGTACAGAAGCTGTAAGCTGGGAAGAACAGTAAGCTTCAGCAAGCTGGCGGAAAGCATGGGCGCCCAAGGGATGAGGGTGGCTAAAGAAAAGGAAATCGCTCCTACCGTGGAAAAGGCTCTTTCTACTGAGCGGGTATGTGTAATTGATTTTGCTCTGGAAGATACTTCCAATGTCTACCCCATGGTAACCGGCTCGTCCCTTTTGGAATATATTGAATAGGAGGCAAAATATGAAACATACAATATCCATTCTCTGCAAAGATACACCGGGAGTATTGAACAGGATATCATCTCTTTTTTCCAGGCGTGGTTTTAATATTGAAAGCCTCAGCGTGGGACACACAGACCTTCTTAGTATAAGCAGGTTCACAATTGTAGTTCAAGGTGATGACCGTGTTTTAGAGCAGGTTAGAAAACAACTGCAGAAACTTGTCCATGTTATTAAGGTCTGGGATATAAAACCGGAGGATGGTGTAGAAAGAGAGCATGCCCTGGTTAAAATCAAAGTAGATGAAGCAAAAAGAGCGGAGCTCCTGCAAATTATAACTGCAGTGCAGGCGCGTA
>DRHE01000159.1 GCA_011049745.1 Spirochaetales bacterium
CCAGGAGCGGTGGCGGGCCGGGGCAGGAAGTTAAAACGTTCACTCTTGTCGATCTGCGTAAAAATAGAGCTGCAGGGAAATCCGCCGCTCTGACCCCGGCCGGCAACAGCGCGCCGGGAAAAGAGACGGCCCTGGCTAAAGCGGTTTTTGAAAGCAGCGGGCAGGGGGTGCAGGGTGAGCTCAAAAACGAGCCCAGCCACAACAGCCAGCTGATAGTGCGAACTATCAGTTTTGAGCCTGTAGAATTTAAAGGTGGAATTGAAGCCGGCTCAACCCTGAGCGGCGCTTTCCGCCGGCTCTTTATCCCTGAAATAGTACAGCAGAGCAGGATAATTCTTCAAGACGGCGGCAAAGGTGAAATAAACCTTATATTGAAGCCGGAATCTCTGGGCAGGGTGAGAATAAAGATAAATATTCAGGGTAACAGTATAGTGGGCAGAATACTTGTCGAAAATAATAGTGTAAGGGAGCTTTTTGAAGGAAATCTGGAGCATTTAAGAAATGCTCTGCGTAGCGAAGGCTTCGAAACGGCAGCTTTAGAGGTTGCGGTGGGCGGAGAAAAGGCAGGGAGAGATCCGGTAAAAGAGGAGTTCCCTTCCATGAGCAAAGAGGACGCTTTAGATGAATTTGAGAAATCAATGCCCCTTCTGGTTGATTTCGGCGAAGAGGATTTACTGATCGATCTGGTAGTGTAGCAAGAGGAGAGAAGTTGTGGATATATCGACTGTTATTGGAGCCGGGGAGCTGACGGAATTAAGCAGAAGTGTTGATCTTTTCAATAAAACCTTAAATCCGCGGAATGGGGTAAAACAGGGACTGGATAAAGATGATTTCCTGAAGATCCTGATCATCCAGCTTACCCATCAGGATCCTACGGAACCAATGAAGGATACTGAGTTTGTCGCCCAGATGGCCCAGTTCTCTACTCTGGAGCAGATGTCGAATATGAATGCTGAAATGGCAAAGGTATTCAATCTTATAAGCAGAAGCCAGGCCTTGGCCATACTGGGAAAGAGAGTGGAAATTACGGAGGGGAACCTGGAAATTACCGGGATTGTAGAAAAGGTAACGGGAGGGGAGTATCCACAGCTTTTAGTGGATGGCGTATATTATGACTATGCAAATGTTAAAAGCGTGATAAACGAGTAAGGGGGCTGTACCTATGATGCGTTCACTCTATGCCGGTGTATCCGGACTGCAGAATCATCAAATAAGAATGGATGTTCTGGGGAATAATATTGCTAATGTAAATACAATTGGTTTCAAGAAGGGAAGGGTGAATTTTCAGGATATGCTCTCCCAGACCATGGCCGGCGCTGCCAAACCTACCGATGAAGTGGGCGGTGTTAATCCAAAGCAGGTCGGCCTGGGCATGACAGTAGCAGCCATCGACACTATTTATACCCAGGGATCGCTGCAGACAACAGGTGTAATGACCGATCTGTCAATCCAGGGGAATGGCTTTTTCCTGCTCAAGGTGGGGGAGAAGAATTTTTTCAGCCGCGCCGGCGCGTTTGGTCTGGATGAAAACGGGCTGCTGGTAAATCCGGCTAATGGCATGCGGGTACAGGGATGGGAAGCCCAAACAATCGGCGGGCTTACTATGGTAAATGTGGCCACAGAACCCCAGGATCTGGTGATCCCGGTGGGCAGTAAGGACCCGGCTGCAGCAACCACTGAGGCTTTCCTGGCCTGCAACCTTGACAAACGCATCCCGGTAATACCCGCCGGAGCCGGCGAACAGACTCTCCTTGAGGGAACCTGGACTACCACTTTTGATATATATGATTCCTTCGGCCGGGCTCATAAGCTGCAGGTCAATTTTACCCAGGTCGCGGGCATTGCCAACAGGTGGCAGGCAGAGGTTATTGTGGATCCGGAAGCGGAAATTGCTACCAATACCCTGGTTGAGGTTGGGCTTGAAAATAATACTGATAACCTCTTCTTCCTTGATTTTGATAATTACGGGGCACTGCAGTCAGTACTGGATGCACAGGGAGATACCCTGGCGGAAGGTAAGCTGCAGATCCCGGTTTCCTTTGATGTACCCCAGGCCGATATCCCGGCCGGTGTTGCCACGTTCCGGCAGACCTTCAATCTTAACCTGGGGGAAGTGGGAGCCTACACAAATGCGGTGACCCAGTTTGCCGAAAAGAGCTCCACCAAGGTAGTGAGCCAGAATGGTTATACCATGGGTTATCTGGAGAGCTTTAAAATAGATCAATCCGGTGTGATTACCGGTGTATATTCCAACGGCACCAACAGGAGCCTGGGCCAGGTTGCTCTGGCATCCTTTACCAATCCCGGTGGTTTGGAAAAGGCAGGCGAAAGCACCTATGTGGTATCCAATAACTCAGGAGAGGCGAATATCGGGCCCGCTGGTGTAGCGGGAAAGGGAAAGATAATTGCCGGTACATTGGAGATGAGCAACGTGGACCTGGCGGAACAGTTTACCGATATGATTGTAACCCAGCGCGGCTTTCAGGCTAACTCGAGGACGATAACCACCTCAGATCAAATGCTGCAGGAGTTGTTGAATCTTAAGAGATAGGACGGATAAGGTAAGTAATGGTTGAAGTGACCCGGCTGAATGGGGAGAGTTACTATATTAATCCCCACCAGATTGAGTACATTGAGCTGAACCCCGATACAACCCTGATTATGCTTTCCGGCAAGAGGTTGATAATTGTTGAGGATTACAAGACTCTTTATAAGCGGATTATAGACTACAGAAGGCAGATCGGCGCCTTTAAAAACGAGGAGTAGACAAAAGATGGATCTGGGTACGATTATTGGGCTGGGAGCCGGTTTTATTGTAGTTGTATTTGGTATAATTGTGGGTGGGGGAAGTATTAATATGTTTATCAGTATTCCTTCAGTACTGATTACCATTGTCGGCTCCTTTTCTGCATTGATGGTTTCCAATCCCTTAAGCCGTATACTGGGCATAATGGGCTATTTCACCCATGTAATAAAAATGCCGAACTGGGAAGAGGAACGGATAATATCCCAGTTGGTTTCTTTTTCAGAAAAGGCCAGGCGTGAGGGGCTGCTGGCTTTAGAAGATGACCTGGAGGAGGTGGACGAGGAATTCTTGCGCAAGGGCATCCAACTGGTGGTAGACGGCACTGACCCGGAGATCATCAAGAATATTCTCTATAATGAATTGAATCAGCTGCAGGCCCGTCATTCCATCGGAATCAAGATCTTTGACGACTGGGGCAAGCTGGCACCGGCTTTCGGCATGATCGGCACCCTGATCGGACTGATCACCATGCTTTCCAACCTGGAAGATAAATCGGCCATCGGCAGCGGTATGTCAACCGCACTTATTACCACCCTCTACGGCGCTTTTCTGGCCAACTTAGTTTTTATACCAGTCAGGAACAAACTGATGGACAGGGACAATGGTGAGTCTTTAGTGAAGGAAATAATTATTGAGGGCATACTATCCATTCAATCGGGAGATAATCCGAGAATCCTGGAAGAGAAACTTCTCTCTTTCCTGCCCCCCGCCAGAAGAGAAGCGGTGCGGCAGGAAGCGGCTGCGGAGTAGGAGGAGATCATGCCCAGACCAAAGAAATGTCCGAAATGTCAGGAGGGCGCTGCAGATTGGTTGTTGACCTATGGTGATATGGTAACTCTGCTGTTGACCTTCTTTATACTGATGTTTACCACTGCGGAGGTGGATGGCAGTGAGCTGCGTATGATCCTGGCTGCTTTTCAGGGGTTAGGCGCTCTTACCGGCGGCAATACCCTCTCGGTAGGCAAACTGGCCGAGTTGGGTAATTCCATAATGGCCCTTCCCTCTCAGGAAATGGGACGGGCTTTAGCTAAAGCTAGAAAAACAGCCATATCTCAGTTTCAGCCGGAGATTAAAACAAAAAAGATTCGCATCAAGGAGGATGAGAGGGGACTGGTTATCTCATTAGCAGCGGATTCCTTTTTTGGACCGGCAAGTGCGGATATCAATTTAGAGGAGGCACGCGAACCCTTTATGCGGATTGCCGCTCTGCTGAATTCGCCTGAGCTCAAGGGACATAAATTCCGTATTGAAGGCCATACCGATGCTGCGCCAACAGATCCTGAAGGCCCCTGGGCTACGAACTGGGAGCTTTCCGCAGCCAGGGCCGTTGAAGTGCTGCACAGGCTGGTAGTCTTTGGTGTGGATGAAAAGCAGTTCCAGGTTTCGGGTTTTGCCGATACTGTACCCCTGGCCAACAATGATACGCCCGAGGGCAGGGCTTATAACCGGCGGGTTGATATAATTGTGCTTAGTGAAGGCCACCTATAAAGGGGGTTTGCAAATATGTGTCTTTTTTGGTAGATTCTAAATATAGATGTGTGATACGGGAGAGGGTGAATGGCAGATCAGGACAATAATCTGGATCTTAAAGATGTAGGCGCCGGAAGTGAAGATATAGGTACCGAGGGAAAAAAAACCGGTTTCTTGCCGGCAATTGTCATTCAGATATTGAAG
>DRHE01000160.1 GCA_011049745.1 Spirochaetales bacterium
GGCAACCGCTTTATTGCTCTTTTTACCGGTTTTCTAATTACCGGTTTTATCCAATCCTCTTCTGCTGCAACGGTGATGGTAGTCAGCTTTGTAAATGCCGGTCTTCTAAACCTTACTCAGGCTATCGGAGTGATAATGGGCGCCAATATCGGAACCACCGTTACCGGCTGGATTGTAGCGATTATCGGTTTCAAATTTAAGATCACCTCAATTGCCCTTCCGGCAGTCGGGATAGGCATGCTTCTTATGTTCGCGAAAAAGCTCAAAAAAGAGGATTGGGTCGAAGCCCTGGTAGAGGAAATGTTTGCCACCTTCCTGCACGTATTTCAGAATCCGGAGATGAAATTGGCCGGAGAGGTAAAGCAGGTTGCCGAGCAGGAAGAGATAACGGACCAGATGCAGGAGCAGCTTTCCCAATACCTTGTGGGTATATTCCGGGAGAGCCTCAACAGCCGTTCAGCGGCCCAGGCAGGGGGTTGATAAGGATTGTCAATGAGTTGGAATCCATCGGCGACAGCTGCGGCAACCGCCAGAACATCGCAGCTGCCGGGTGTTCTCCTGGTCAACCTTCACCATTTCGAGTGTCAATGCTTACCGGGTGGCCGGCAGCAGCCGGCAGTTATCAGCCTTAATGGAAAAGACCACCTGGTCACCGGCAGCAAGAGGCGGGCATCCTCGCAGTCGCAAAATAAAGCGGCTATTCCACGAAACGACCTCAAGCTGCATAATCTCCCCAAGATATTCAATGCCGGCAACCACACCCCGTATGTAGTTGCCTTTGTTTCCAGCAGGAGTACTGTTCCTTATCGTACAGTTCTCCGGCCGGAAGAAAAGGTGCATCTTTCTGCCGGGATAACAGCTCCTGGGCGCCGGTACTCTGATATCTCCCAGAGCCGTATTAAAAAGCGCGTATCTCCTTTCTATACTGCGGACAGTACCCTCTAAAATATTCGCCTGTCCAATAAAGCCGGCCACAAAGAGATTAGCCGGCTCATTATATATCTCCTGAGGACTTCCGACCTGTTCAATTTTACCATTACGCATAACCGCTATTCTATCTGATAAGGCTAAAGCCTCTTCCTGGTCATGGGTTATATAGAGGGTCGTGATGGCCAGTTCGCGTTGAATACGCCTGATCTCACCCCTTAAGCCCTTTCGGAGCTTGGCATCCAGAGCGCTTAAGGGTTCATCCAGAAGCAGCAGCCGGGGTTCTGTAGCTAATGCTCTGGCCAGGGCAACACGCTGCTGCTCACCACCGGAGAGCTGCGATATTTTCCGGCCTCCGTAATCCTTCAGATGGACCAACTTTAACAGCTTTCGCGCTTTGGCTTCCCGCAAGATCCGCTTGACTCTTTGCATCTTCAGACCAAAGGCGATATTGTCAAGAACATTCAGATTTGGAAAGAGGGCATAATCCTGAAATACAATGCCGATCTGCCGCTTGTGCGGGGGTAAATGCTCAATGCTTCTATCAGAGACGAATATATTACCCTTATCAGGAGTTATAAATCCGGCTATTACCCGCAGGGTGGTAGTTTTACCGCAGCCGCTGGGACCCAGTATGGTTACCAGCTCCCCTTTATTTACCCGGAGATCTATTCTAAGTTTAAAATCAGGGTATTCCTTTACAACATCTTTCAGCCGCAGACTCATTATTCAACCAATCCCTTCTCCGACCCGGTCAATTATCAGGAAGGTCAAAAAACTTATAGCCATTAATATGGTGCCCATAGCACAGGCGCCAATAAAATTATAAGAGGAAATCAGGCGGTAAATAGCTACGGGAATGGTCATGGCCTGCGGACCGGCGAGCATCAGCGTGGCATTTATCTCGCCGATGGAAATGGCAAAGGCAAAGGCCGCCCCGGTTATCAGCGCTCCCTTGATCAGGGGCAGCTCGAGATGCCAGAAGAGCTGCCAGGAATCAGCGCCAAGACTTCGTGCCGCCTCTAACAGGGAGGGTTTGATCTTTCTGAACATTGAGCTTACCGATCTGATCACAAAGGGGTAGGAGATAACAGTATGGGCCAAAACAATTGCATACCAACTCCCGGTTATCTCTACCGGAAAGCCCTGGAAAGCCTTAATATAACCCAATCCCAGCATAATGGAGGATACACCCATGGGAAGCATCATCAGGCTTTCAAGTATAATGCTGTTTTTTATCTCCCTTCTGCTTCCCAGATAAGCTATCAGGGTGCCCAGCGGCAGGGCTAAGATAATAGTCATAAAGCCGAAAAAAAGGCTGTTCAATATTGACCTGGTGTAAAGGTTGGAAGCAAAGATAAGACGTATATACCAGTCAAGGCTGTAAGCGGTGCTCCCACCCCAGCCCGAGCGCTTTAAGAATGAAGTATATACCACGGCTGCCATGGGCGCAATTATCAGCGCCGCAATTAAAAACAGGTAGAGCACAAAGAATATTCCCACTGGTTCTTTTAAAAGAGTACTTAGTCGCTTCCTCTCGAAATCCGCAGTTATTTTCTCGGCAAAGCTCATTTTTCGCTGGAGCCTGATATAGAGATATAAAAAGATTGAGGAGAGGAAAGAACCTATTAAAGCCAGGGCGCTGCCCATTTTCAGGTCCAGGCTTACCTTGGCAAGCCGGTATACTTCCACCTCCAGGGTGGTAAAGCGGGGACCTCCCCCCAAAACCAGGACAATGGCAAAACTGAGCAGGCAGAAGATAAAGATCAAAGCACTGCTGGCCAGGATAGCAGGAAAAATTCTTGGCAGTGTAACTTCCCGGAAGAGTCTGAAGCCATGGGCGCCCATACTTCTGGCTGCATCTTCGAAATCGGGGTCAAGCCGGCTCCAGAGAGCAGATACAATACGTATACAGATGGGAAAGTTATAAAAAGCATGTGCCAGTAATATGGCTTTCATGGAATACAGAATACGCAGGGGCGGTTCTTCAACCCTGAACAGCCCCATTAACAGACGATTCAGAATACCATTATTGCCGAAAAACCGGACAAACCCCAACACCACAATAATTGAAGGCAGAACAAAGGGAATTGTGGTTAAGGCCCGGATAACACTCTTTCCCCAGAAATCATATTTTGCCAGTAAATAAGCCCCGGGTAAACCCAGACTGATTGAGAGCAGGGTGCTTAAAAAAGCCTGCTTAACTGTAAAATAGATTATTCCCCTATAATAGGGATCACTTAGAATCGAGCCGATCCTGCTCATGGTAAAGCGGCCCTGGTCGTCTGTAAGACCACCCTGCAGAATAGAGCTTAACGGATAGTAAAAAAAGAAAAAAAGGAAAACAAGAGGTCCGCTCAACAGCAGCAGGTATAAGAGGGCTTTCCTGCCCGGGAGTTTGCTCTCTATAAACATTCGCGCCACTACCTGCTGATAAGGCGGGCCCAATCTTTTAGCCAGAGATCCCTGTTCTTATCGATCTCTTCTGCGCTTAAAGAGAGGGAGGTCAGGGGCTTTGGTGCAAACTTAAAGGATTCCGGCAGTTTAACCCTGGGATTTACCGGATACATCCAGTTGGTTAATGGGATCTCTTTCTGAAACTCCTCTGTCAATATAAAATCGATAAACTCCCTGGCAGTTTCCCGGTTCCGTGCCCCTTTTAGGATAGCCATTCCTTCGATCTGCAGGTAATTACCCCGTTTAAAAATGAGTGCCCGGTAGCGCCTGCTCTCCTCATATTCCACATGATAGGCGGGGCTGGTTGTATAACTGAGCACAATAGGCGCCTCACCCCCCGTAAACATACCGTAGGCCGAGTCCCAGCCATCGGTAATGGTTA
>DRHE01000161.1 GCA_011049745.1 Spirochaetales bacterium
ACCCGGAGCTGGATATAGACTCCAATGCGGGTGAAGCATTCCTGCGCACAACCCGTTGGTCTTACCGGATTCCCACCTGGTATCTTTATTTCCGAAAAGTAAACTTCAAGCCTGATCCGGAGATCAATGGAAGATGGGAATGGGCCGGAATATACCTGGGCGAAAAACTTTAATCCTTCTCTTCTTCCTGGCCGCAGGACTGGTTCTCTCTGAGCCTCAAAGCCTTTCGGCGCCGGTTAAGGGACCCAGGCGCACCCTCTTTCGGGAAGCACTATCACAGGCATTACCACCTCTGCAGGGTCACCGCGGACCCCTGCTTTTTTCTATTGATATACCTGATAACAAGATTGTAGCCGGTTATATCAACTATTACCTGGCTGGGGGGAGAAGGGTTGTTGAGCTGAACCTGAAACGATCCGGATTCTACCGGCGCTTTATCGCCGCCCAGATAGATTTTCTGGCTCTGCCGGGGGAGCTCTTCTTTGTTCCGGCCGTGGAGTCGACCTTTTATAACCGTGCGGTTTCCAGGTCAGGGGCGGTAGGTCTATGGCAGTTTATGCAGAATACCTCGGTTCATTTCAATCTACTCATTGATAACTGGATAGATGAGCGGCGGGATTTCTGGAAAGCCAGTATAGCCGCCCTGAAAAAGCTTGAAGAAAACTATGAGTACTTCAAGGACTGGTATCTGGCCCTGGCCGCTTACAACTGCGGCAAAGGGAAGCTCCGGCGGCTTATAAGCGAGAGCGGTATCAGTGATTTCTGGATCTTAAGGGAGAAAGGTCTTCTGCCTGTAGAAACGGCTGATTATGTTCCTAAATTCCTGGCTTTAGCCCATATCTGTTCTTATCCGGGGCGCTACGGCTTCAAGTGGAATTGGGAACCATCGCCGCGTTGGGAGCGAACCCTGTTGAAGCACAGTGTAGATCTGAGGCTTTTAGCCGGGGCTGCCGGTGTCGGCCTTGAGTATTTAAAAGAGGCAAATGCGGAATTGAAGTACAATGTGACCCCTGCATACCCGGCAGGCTACTGGCTGAAATATCCCGAAAAATATAAAGATATTATATTAAAAGCCCTGAATGATCCGAAAATAGAATTGATGGAATTTCATTTGCATACTATTCGTTCGGGAGATACTCTTTACGGCCTCTCTCTCTATTACCAGACTACGGTGGCAATGATAAAGTCCTGCAATCCCGGTCTGGATCCTTTGCGGCTGCCGCTTGCCGATACTCTTTTAGTACCTGCAATGCCGGGGGTCTCGTTAAAGCACTATTCGGAGAACAGTGCAAGGGCTGAGAGTTTGACCGAAGCTTATGAGATCAAAAAAGGAGATACCCTCTGGTCAATTGCCAGGTTCTTCCGGATAACTCCGGAAGAGCTATCCCTGCAGAATGGATTGAAACTTAAAGCTATTATCCTGCCCGGACAGATCATAAAAGTGCCTGGTAAAAAAGAGAGGAAAGAGTAAATATGGAAATAAAAAACAGGTTCTCCGTATCCGCCGGGAGAATGAAGCGTTCCTTTATCAGAGAACTGCTCAAACAGGCAATAATGATCGGGGCTCTGATGGCTTTAATTAAAGAGCAGGTATGAAAAATTACACAATTCCTTTTATTTGTCTGTCATTGCTTCTATTTTCTCTTCAATGGCCCCTGCCGGCTCTCGATCAAAAGGTGAAAACCATAGTTGAGGTGGACTGGCAGCGGGGGGTTTTAGTAATGGAATGTTCGTCAGAGCTCGATCCGCAGATCAGCAATCTATCCAGGGCCCGTTTTCTGGCCGAGCAGCAAATTCAACTGCAGCTTCCGACTGTTTTTCTGGACTCGCTTTTCCCCGTCACCCTGGATTCTTTTTACAGTGTGGGAGAATACGTTAAGGAGAATACAAAAGCGGCTTTGAGCTTAGGTGAAGCAGTACAGGTAAATAATAAAACCTATACCCATCTTTCCACTGATTTAAGGGAAGTAGTCGTACGCTATGATTTCCCATTTTTCGGGGAATCGGGGATTATTCTTCCCTTACTCACCCATACCAGCAGCTTTCCGATGGAGAGGTATCTGGGCTATGTGCCCGTCAGGGATTTCCAAGGGTTGGTTATTTATGCCAGGGGCAGTTATCCCTCTTATGGCAAAGAAGGCGAAGAAAAGGTGAAGCCGGCTCTATTCTTTCGTATCTTTGATGAGGAGCTCAACCTGGTTTTGGAACGGGAGATGTGCGATCCCCGGAGCCTGAAGAAGTGGGGCATGGCTGCTTACAGCTATTCGCTGGATGAAACACCTTTCCTGCCGCGGATCGGCCCTAACCCTTTAAGAACTATGGCTCGCGGTGTATTTGGAAAGAATGGGACTGATATTATTATTCCCAATAAAACAGCCAGGCAGCTTTTAGCAGAAGAGAGCAATCACCGCCTCTTAAGAGAGGGCAGGATCCTTATTATAATTGATCAGCCCTGAGAGCTATTCAGCCCTGAGAGCTATGCTTAAGGTTCAATCGCCGACCTTTTAAGCCTCAGGAAAGAGCATTATATAGACCATTACCCTGGCATCACCCACCATATTATCAATAAGCGAATATTCATTAGGCATATGAGCTGTGTTAGCAATTCTTGACCAGACTACGGTATCATACCCTGCCTGGCGCAGATGACCGCCCACCGTGCCGCCGCCTATTCCAATGGGTATACCTTCCACATTATAGACCTCTGCCAACGCCTTTTTAAGGGAAGAGATCAGCGGTGTATCCACCGGCGTAGGAGGAGAAGATATGCGCTGAACAGTAGAGATAGTAATGGTAACCCCATGTTTTTTTTCTACCCCTTTAGTTATTTCTTTAACCCGGCTCATGAACTGCTCAAGATCAACCGACGGCAAAATCCGGCAGTCGAGGTAAAAAATATCATCTCCGGGAATAGTATTGATATTGGGGACATTAGCCTCTTTCTTGGTCGGTGAAAAGGTAGATGCCGGTGGATCAAAAAGCTCATTTTTTTCCGTATAGGTGTGGTTGAATTTGTTCAGTTCCAGCACCAGCTCGGAAGCAGCCACGAAAGCATTTATTCCCTGGGCAGGGGTCGAGGCGTGGCACTGCTTGCCTTTAGTCTCAAATTTAAGCCACAGAATGGATTTTTCAGCAATTTCAATCCGGCTGCCGTCAACGCTGCCGCCGTCGGGTACCAGTATCAGATCTCCTCTTTTAAAGAGATTGTGTTTATCCAGAAGGTATTGGATACCGTATCCGGAGCCGGTCTCCTCATCAGCCACAAAGAGAAGCTTGATCGTGTAACGGGGGGTAAGGCCGGCCTTGAGCAGGGAAAGCGCGGCAAAAACAGAAGCTACCAGGGCCTGCTGATTATCTTCCACACCCCTGCCGATTATCCGGTCC